>CAZNET010000117.1:0-7342 GCA_964571885.1 uncultured Pirellulales bacterium | reverse complement strand
AGGAAAATATCAATACAATTCTAAAAATGTTCACGAGCTTTGGTATCTCCCTGAGAGAGCAAAAGAAAAAAAATAGCGAATTGCATGCAAAAGCAAGTCCGCGGGTAAATCACGTAAGTCTTTACAATTCATCGCCTTAAAAACACTACTTTTCATTTGCAAGCATAAAATCTGCAATTGCATGCAAAACCAAAAAATAATCATTTAAAAAAAAGCAGCGGTGGCCAAAATTGAAAATAATAAGTCATTAGTATTTGATAATTATTAAAAGGAGCATAAAAATGAGCAGACAGACGGTCGATGAAGTGGTGACCACCGGTCAGATCGCCGAAGCCCTTGGCGTCAGTATTTTCAAGACAATATATCTAATTAAAACGCGGAGCATCCAGCCGCTCCGGAAAGCGGGTAACGCCCGCTTGTTTAGCCCCGACGTCATTGAAACCCTCAAAAGCGAAATAAATCATGACGAACCGATGGAGTGAGTGACATGACCGCCGCACGGAAGCGCACCACAAAAACGAAAAAACCAGCGCGAAATACAAAGCTGAACGCGGGTGTCACCAGTGACACGGTCTGGAAAATTTTTCGATTCACTGAGCGGTTTGAATTGCCGGATGATGTAAAACGCTCCCGCAAAAGCCCGCTGCTCTACTGCAGGGATTATGTTGGAGGTGGATCTGACGATGAGTCGATCAGTTACATCAAACAGCTTACTGAATTGCGGTCCAAACCCGGCTGGCATACCGCCTTGGCTGCATTTTATTTGCTCCGCAACGTCGCGGCAAATCAGGGCCGCGGGCTTCGCGGATACCTGGTAGATGGCCGATTCCGGCCGGCCAGCTTGGAGACCATGTCACTTTGGCTCGATCTGGATAACAAGGTGACGGCGCAGGTGCTCGCTACGCTTGAAGAAGTCGGCCTGCTGGAACGTGTCACCGCACCGGACTTCGAAAAACTCGTGAGCGGCGACGACGATTCTGCGAGCGACGGCGAGCGGTCGCGAGCGGCTGCGAGCGGTCGCGGGCGACGGGGCGCAGCCGCGGGCGACGGGGCGCAGCCTTTAAAAAAGAAAAGTAAAAGAAAAAGAAAAAGTAAAAGAAAAAGTAAAAGTAAAGCCTTGTCGGCAAGCGACAAGGCAGAAAATACAAAAGAAAAAGAAAATAAAAACAAAGCCGACAAGGCAAGACCAGGATCAAGGCAAGGGCAGGGAGGAGCCGAAGCCTCCGCTTCCCCGCCAACCACCCAGGAGAAGCCGACAAAAAAGCCGAAGGAAGCCGACCAGAGCGGGTCTTGTGATTCCGCCCGGACACAGACCCGCCTGGCGGATTTATCGTCTGAGCAGAAACTCAGACGGGTTTCGACAATCTATGCCCCTGATTGCAGGCAGTTCGGAGCAGAGATCTTTGCGTCCCTGAAAGTTCCGTACGATCCCGGCAGCGTCGAGGGCCGACGTGAGCTGGGCTGCTTTGCCGCGGCATGGTCCGAGGCCCAGGCTGTTAAGCTGCCGCCCACGGCGATGGACGAGCTCTGGCATAAGTCCGTCCGCTCGGCCCAACGGATCGCCGCGAAGCGAAAGCGGGTGCGATTCACCAAATCGCCCGAGGCGGTGTGGCGCAATGAATTCAATCAACGACTTAAATCTGCAATGAATAATTGTGTAAATAGATGTAAAGCGATGTAAAGCAAAGACTTATGAATATTGTAAGTAAAATTAATAATAAGTTCAGAAGTATTAAAACGCCCGATAAACGCTTTGTAAGTAGTTGTATATACAGCACTTGCGCCGCGGGTCCTTACTGGAACCTCATTCATTGCGGTTGCGGGGATGCCGGTTTTCGGGTGCTTATTAAAGTTTTTTTTTCTGATTTGTCTTACATTCAAAGTAGTGTGCATATTGTTTGTTTTTTGGCTAATAATGCGGTTTCAGTGTTACGAATGATTGAGTTTGTATGTAAAGGGGGTTATTATGCCCAAGAAGCCTCGTAAAGTTCGGCCCGGCGACCGGTTCGGGTTTTTGACGGTGATTCACAAACTTGACTGGCCAGCCAACAAAAGCCGTCAAGGTACGCTGTGGTTGTGCCGGTGTTTGTGTGGAAACGAGACCGCCGTCGAGGAAGCAAACCTCGTCCGCGGCCATACCCGGAGCTGCTGCTGCATGCCCAACTGGCTGCAGCGCAAGCAGATCTGGATCAGCCGGGACTGCGAAAATTACGTTTCTCTTTGGGACAAGCGGCCGGTTTACCGGAGCGGGCACTACTTCCGGTCACTCGAAGAAATTGCAGAAAAAGAATTCAACTTTTTGCCGATTGCGGTCTTCAGGCGGACCTTCGGTTTTGTTTTAGAAGTGGGCCAATCCGCCCGGTTAACCTTAAGCATCAGCAGCATAAGTATTTTTAGAGGAACAGCGTATGACTACTCACCGAAGTAACGGTTTGCGGAAAGATTATGACCATCAGTTTTTTGAGCTGCAGGCTGAAATAGGAAAATTCCGCAATGCCAAGCTTGATCGCCAGGCCGCCGCCAAAGAAGCTGAGTTGCAGAGGCCGTCGGCAGCGGATGTTAAACCGCTGCATGAGCTTCGGCGGATGCACCGGCTTTTGTCACAGACCGCCGCCGGTCTTGTTCATCAAGCAGAAGAGACTGCCGCCCGGGCGCAGAGCGAAATCAGGAAAGCAAAGCAGCTCCGCGGCCAGAGTCAGCGGCTTCTAAGTGAAATCAACAATCTCGCAGAATAATATATTTGAGTGACATGAAAAGAAAGGAATGAACATGGAAAAAACAGTCAAAAATGAAATAACTTTTGAAGCAGCCAAGGCCTTTGCCACTGAGATTTTTGGCAAGATCAGCGCCGCGGCCAAGAAGCATCAGCAGCATCTCTCCGCCCTGGCCGAGATCAGAGAAGAGATCGCCCAGGCCGAGGCCCGCCGCGATGAATGTTACAAGGGCGGTGACATGTCCGGCTTTAATTCGGCCATGGGCCAACTGCGGGCGGCGAACGAAAAACTCGAAAAGGCCGCGAAAAAAACAAGTGTCACCGACCAGAAGATCGCCGAGCTGCGGAAGGCCCGCGAAGAGTTTTCCGGGATGGTGTCCGCGTTTCGGCGGCATATTGAGAACGAGCGCAAGAAGATTCATGCCATGGAGTTTCAGCATCAGGAGCTGTCGCACCATGTCACGCAACTTATTTGTTTGATCAATAAGCTCGCGGAGTAATTAAAATGCAGAAATTGTCACAATTAGTCGAGTATATCAGCAGCCGATACTGGGCGATGGACCATACCATCCTGGCCCGGTTCTGCCGACTGATCGAAGATCATACCGCCGACAAAAGAAACATTGCCGCGGCGGAATCTTTCCGAGAGAAAAATCAAAAAAAAGAAAAGCTTTACCATGTCACCGACGACGGCGCTGCGGTGATCCCGGTTTCGGGAGTCATCGCCAAGTATGCCCGCATGGTCAACGGCAGCTCACAGCCGCAAGGGACCTCGGTCGAGCGGCTCAAGCAGCAGCTTGATGAAGCAATAGCCGATCGGTCCGTCGAGTCGGTCCTGCTGCTGATCGAATCGCCGGGCGGATCAATCAACGGTGTCGCCGATTTTGCCCGCCAGGTCTATGATGCCTCGTTTGTCAAGCCGGTGACCGCCTATATCGACGACCTGGGGGCCTCGGCGGCTTACTGGATCGCGTCCCAGGCCAACGAAATTTACGCCAATGTCACCGCCAGTATCGGCTCGATCGGGGTCTATGCCCTGCTGACCGACAGCAGTGAGTATGCCCGCCGGCAAGGGCTGAAGTTTCATATTCTGCGGTCCGGCCAGCACAAGGGGGTCGGTGCGCCAGGGATCGAAATCACGAACAAAAATATTCAGACACTGCAGCAGCAGATCGAGGTAATATTTGAAATATTTCTGGGTGACATTATCCGCGGCCGGCAGGGAAAAGGATTATATCTCGAGAAATTAAGAGAGCTGGCGGACGGCAGGTCATATATTGCCGCGGACGCCCTGAAAGAAAAACTGATCGACGGCATATCAACGTTACCGCTGGCAATCGAGAAACCGCAAATCAGAACCAACAATGTTTTTTCAAAAAAGGAGTTCACAATGAACAAGTTAGTAAGCACACCCAACCAACCACCCCAAAGACCCGCCCTGATCGATGACGATCTGTCAACAACGTACCGCCGGGCGGTCCTGCAGGAGCTGCGGTCCGGCGAAAGCAAAGCCGGTGCCTACGCCGAGGCCGCGAGAAAGTTTCCGCGGGCCCACCGGGCCTGGTTAAGTGACGGAGCCAAACCGGTTTTGGAAAGCGGCGATGACGGCCGGCCCGAAACGTTCCAGGCCGCGGTCGATAGTTCCCTGGCTCAGGGCGATAAACGATCCGAAGCCTTTGCCCAGGCGGCTCGGAATTTTCCCAAAGCGCACAAAGCCTGGCTCGATTCCCAACAAAGATAAAATCAATCAGGAAAAAAGAAAATGGAAAAAGAACACACAGTGACATTGGCGTCGGCCCCAAACGAACCCGCAGATCACGAATTGCGAGAGCTGATCGCCGATATCCTGCGGGCCGGTCATCTGGCCGAGGTGCAGGAAATTGATCTTGCGGCGGAAAGCTTTTCGCTGCCCAGTGATAACCAGTTGCCGGGCATACCGGCTGTATTTTCTTAAAGGGTTTTTATGAACGTGTCACCATACGGTGCAAATATAGTTTCCTTTCCTTTCGGTGGTGGCACGTTTTTTTATTTTTGAAAGGGTTTATAAATGGGGTATCGAACAAATAATGTGGACATGGTGATCCGGGCCCACGACAAGGCGTCAAAGAAGTTTGGACAAGTCAACTCAGCGATGGGCCGGTTTGTCACCGGTTTGAAACGAGTGGCTGTCGCTGCCGGAGCGGTCCTGGCGGCGCGCGAAATCATACGATTCGGTAAGGAATCAGTTGGTTCTTTCATGGCCCAGGAAAAAGCCGTCGACTCGCTCGGCGATGCATTGGATCTGCTGGGGCAGAAGAACAAGCGGTCAATGAAAGAAATGCTTTCCTTCGCGTCCCAGGTTCAGCAACTGACCACCATCGGCGACGAAGCCACGATCGAGTTGATGAGTATGGGCGCCTCGATGGGCAAGCTCTCCGGTGACACCCTGAAGGCCGCGACGGTTGCGGCGATCGGGCTTTCTAAGGCGTTCAAGATGGACCTTCAGGCCGCTATGCGGTTGGTAAGCAGGGCCGCCCAGGGCGATACCCAGACCCTGGCCCGTTACGGAATCAAACTTGAAGACGGCCTTTCAGCGCAAGAGAAATTCAACAAGGTCCTGGAGATCGGCACCGAGAATTTCAAGCTGGCCCAGGGCGAGATCGACACCAGCTCCGGGGCGATGGAGCAATTAAAAAATAAATGGGGCGATGTCAAAGAAGTTGTAGGCGGGTGGATCGCAAGGCTGGTCCCGCCGCTGATCAAGTCCTTTAACTTTCTGGAAGTCGCGGTCAAAAACTGGCGGCTTTCGCTGTCGCTCGCGTTCAAGACGGTGACATTAAAAGCAATCGAGTTTGTCCTCGATTTTAAACATTTATTTACAAAAAAATTACCGGCTTATCTCATCTGGTTTAAGGATAACTGGGCGGCTATTTTTCTCGATCTGCACGAGGGCACGAAAACGATTTTCAAGAACATGTGGACGAATATCAAAAGTTTTTTCGAGGCGTTCAAGACCTGGCTGGCCGGCGGCGATTTTGAGTTTCAATGGACTGGACTGTTAGAGGGGTTCAAGAAGACTATGTCGGATCTGCCGGAGGTTGCGGACCGCGAGTTCACAAAATTGGAAATCGCGTTACAAAGAAATATCGCTGAGCTGAAAAAGCAGTTTGAGAAGGAACTTCAGATTGAGCTGCCGGACCTGAACGTCAAAGAAATGCTGAAAAATGCGGGCTTGGGCGGTGCCGGCGGTGCCGGCGGTGCCGACAAAAAAAAATCTACACCATCGCGGCGAACGAGTGAAACATTTCATCCGCTGCAACAAGGCCGTCTTCATTATCTGCCGGGGACACAATTAAGCGCCAGCCGGCTTGAATCGAACGGTAAGCGGCAAATATCGCTGCTGGAAGGGATCCGCGAAGATTTAAAGATGCTTAAAAATACGTTTGATCGAAATAGTCTTGAGCGCCAGTCGCTTCAGCATTCTAAGCTTGGCGGCATACGAATGTCCAGAGTACCGTTTATTTAAAACATTTTAGAAAGGAATATTATGCCACGTTCACTTCACAAGAACGCAACGTTCAAAGTAGAGCTCGAAAATGACAAAGAGATCCCCCAGGAGTCCAGGCCCTGGTTTGAATTCAGGTATTTGTCCGCGGCCAAGATGATTGAGCTCGTGGCGAAAGCTGAACAGATCGACGTTTCGGAGAAAGGATCCGAAGGCCTTAGAATTCTGTTTGAGGTTATCAATAGCGGGTTGGTCGGCTGGGGTAATATGGTTGATCCCCAAACCGATGATCCCATCCCGTTCGAACCGGAGAGACTTGGTCAATTACTGACACTGAACGAAGCTTTTGAGTTGCACGAGAAAATGAAGAATCAAGGTGTCGACCAGGACACACTAAAAAATTAAGAATCGCCGTCGGATTGAGGTTCGGGCAAATCTGCAAGAACTGCCCGGGCCCCACCAAATGCCGGGACATGCCGACGGCCTCAAGTCCCATCGCGGTAAAGTGTGTTATGTGTGGCGGCAAAGGCTGTCACTACTGCAATGGCGGCGAATTGACAATTGAACACTGTCCTTTGAAGTTGATGACCCGTGACATGGAACTGTTTTTTCGTTTCGCGGATCTGTACGAAAAAGGCCTGCCGCCTTATGCCGGCGGTGCGCTCGATCAGCCCTGGGCGTTCATAACGATGTGCGATTTTTATTTCGCAGAAAAAACATTTTACGAAAGACAACTAAGAATGGGTTAAAGGTAGCAAGATGAGCATAACAAAAGTTACAGAGTCGTGGATAGACTGGAACCTTGACAGCGAGTCAAATTCTTCCGGTTGTGTCCGGGTATTCAACGTAAGTTTCGATTCGGGAACGCCGGCGGCCCGCCGGCAATTCGACGCTGAAACCGCGACCGACGGCACAACCTCAGTTCCCAGCCTCTGGTCATTGCATCCCCAGGCGCCTATTTTATATCTAAAGCACAAGAATATAAGACCCGTTGGCCCTTATGATTATGAGGTTATTTGTGTGTATTCAATGGTTTCAAGCGACCCCGAGGACGCCGCCGAAGGGGAGTCGTATAAACCGCCGCTGGATCGAGAGCCGATCTGGGAGTTCTTTCAGGTGGTTAGTACCGAGCCGATCGACTTTGA
>CAZNET010000116.1:0-7350 GCA_964571885.1 uncultured Pirellulales bacterium | reverse complement strand
GCCAGGCCGAACGCCGCGGTTGTTTTGCCTTTACCGTCACCGGTATAAATCTGTACCAGACCTTTTTTCAACATACAGATAGTGTATAAATAAAATTTGAAAATTTGAAATAAAAAACACTATAATGCCATTGTAAGTGATTGAAATGAGCCAAGAACTTATACGGGTTAGAACCGGTAGGTTGCCTGAATATAAAACGCTCTTGGTACCTCTCCCTGCAGGGCGTGAAATGAGTCATCATTTGCTTCGAAACGCCTGTGATTAAGCAGATTCTGACCAACCGCGGCCAGTTCAAGGTTTTCAGTCGGTCGCCAGGTCAGTCCGGCGTCGAGCCTTACTGATCTTTCGTTTTCAGTGTTGACGCCGACATTTTTTCTGCTTTCCTGCCAGTACGCAGCGATGTTGAATTCAAGATCTTCAGTGATGTCCAGGTAACTTCTGCAATGGATCATGTGAGGAATATGGTTTCCATTATAGACGACATTTTGAGGATCGACGCTCATAAACATATAACTATGACTTGCTTCAAGATGCCAGTTTTCGGCGATTTGCCAGACAATCAGCTCTTCGATACCGTAGCTTTTACCGGCCGCGAGGTTTCCATAAGGACCGTAACTAATTGTGGAAAATGTCAGAATGTCACGATACTCATTATAGAAAAAGGTCGTATCAATAGTAACATCATCGGATGCCTTGAGACGGTAGCCAAGTTCATAAGCCGTTACCTTTTCCGCTACAGCGGCGGTATTACCGGTCACATTAACAGGCGAATACGTCCCGGGCGGAACCGGATAACCGAGAAGCGATAAATCCACATAGGCGAGCGTATATCTAATGTCATCTTCATTAAGTGTGGGCGTTCTGACCGGCCGGGATACAGCCGCCCAGAACATCTGTTTATCGTCAGGAGTGTACCAGATACGTCCGCTGGGCTGCCATTCCGTATAAGTAAAATCATTTTTCTCAAACTTGGTGCCAATCATAAAAAACCATTTATCAGGTGCAAGTACCATGGTGTCCTGAATAAAAACCGAGTAAAGATTTGTCATTCGCTGGGCGGGATCAAATGAAATAAATTCACTGGCCGTACTCTTGTTATCGTTCAATCTCCAGCCGAGCCCCCATACGATCTTGTGATTATCACCTAACGTAAAACGGTGACGCCAGTCCAGGTCCACGGTATCCCGCTTTGTTTTCAAATCGGCAAATGCCACACGGTCGACATGCTCATAATAACCCTGCAGAGTATATCCTTCATCGCTTGTCGGCTTGCCTTCTTCGAGCCGGAAGAGTAAGTTACCCCCGGAAAGGCGTCCGTTCTTGATAATATTGTTGTAACTCATATGTGCGGCCGGAATCGGAAACGGAACATACTCGCCGATGTTATCACTGTTATATCCGTCACCCTGGACAGTCAGGTTCTTTTCTTCATCTAATATTCTGTCGATTCGAAAACCGCCATGGGTCAGGCCCCAGTCATCGTGCGTGTCATTTCCAAATGAATCCTTAAACTGATCCTTATTAAAGTATTTGGCCCAGATTCGGTAATGGGTCTCTTCGCCAAATTTGTCGCCGTATCGTATCGCACCGAATCCCCGCTCATAATTTCCCAGACCGCCGGTGAGATAAGTCCCTTGAGTGTCTTTTGCCCTCTTCGTGGTAATGTTTATGACACCATTTACGGCATTGGCTCCCCACAATGTCGCTCCAGGTCCGCGGATAACTTCAATATGGTCGATATCTTCGAGAATAACATCCTGAATATCCCAGTACGTCCCGGAAAAATAAGGATCGTAAACCGTTCTGCCGTCAATTAATACCAGTAGTTTGTTAGCAAAAAGAACACTGAAGCCTCTTGAGGTAACCTGCCAGCGGCTTGAGGTGTCCTGCAGTACCTGCAGACCCGGGACCATCCGTAAAGCGTCGGCAATTGTTCTGTGTCCGGATCGGCGTATGTCTTCTGCAGTAATAACATAAACAGCCGAGGGTGTATTAAACCATGAATTAGCGGTTCCTTCGACACTGGTAACAATCTCGATGTCCATTAACTCTTCAAGGGACATATTGAGCAATTCTTTAGGAATATCCTTCTGTGAAGAATTTGTATCCGCCTGAAGAGGTGATGATAACACAACAGAAAATATCAACAGAGCAAAATATAACAAAAGAGCGTGCCAGCATCGCATCCTTTGAAATCCAAACAAATTAATTTCATTTATCTTACCCACAAAAGATTTCATTTTCTTACTCGATTTTGTGTTCAGTCTTTTAATATATTAATAGTAAGTAAGCATAAGTACTGCCCTAAAATTTGATCTGTAAGCGGCCAAAGAAGGTTCTGCCGGGTGTTTCATGACCGGTGATGGTACCGACGTCATAGACGGCTTCGTGCGTCTTAGCGAGCAGATCGAAGACTCCAAAGGATATTTCACCTTTGCCTTTGGCAAACAGGTGTGTCACCGTCAAATCCAGACGATGAGCTGAAGGAGTTATTCCGGGATTACTAACAGCTTCTTTAACAGCACAATCGGTAAAATAATAAGCGGCGTTCAGTACCCAGTTTTTACTGAGAAAAATAAGTTCATTGACTCCGAATTTATGCTTCGCAGGCATATAACTGCGAATGTTTTGATTATCGCCATCTGTATCAAAACCGTTATACGAATACCATGCGGACAATCGACCGGTCGTATGTTCCATGACAACTTCCAGTTCACCTCCGCAGTTGTCCGCACCGGTGTAGTTATCCGTACGGTATTCGTTTGCGGAGACGGCTACAAAGCCGATCAATTTATCATAACGCTGATAAAACATGTCGGCTCTCACCGTCATCGTGTCACTGAGTTTACCGAAATACCCGGCTTCGACCGAATGAGTATGTTCATTGACAAGGCTGTCTTCGTTGGGTATGATACGAACTAAATATGTACCTGGAACAAAGGGATTTTCTATCCTGTCAGCCGTAATGTTGCGAATTCCCACCAAGGGTCTGCGAAAGGCCCTGGCGGCGGCCAGGCGGACAACATGATCCTTATGATCATCAAGAGCATATAACGCGGCCAATCGCCCTGACCAGTCCCATTCTGTGCCCGTGTACCAGTCGCTTCTGATCTGACCTTCTAAAGTCAATCGATCATCCACGTCGTAGCGATCAATCAGGAAAATACCTGACCAGTATTCATCATAAGGCTCACCGGTCAGAACATATTGCTCGGGATCGGATACCGACGCATTGATATAGGTCCATCGGAAATTACCCCCTACAGACATACGGTGATCCTGCCAGGGAGAGAAATCAAGCTGAGCCTGGAAATCGTTTTCCGCAGTGAAACTTTTCAAATAAATCGGCAGATTCCAGTTCGAGAAATTACCGAACCACTGCAGATAGCCGGAGGTGTCTTTATCGAAATGACGGTCGATCTTCACATAGGAACGGACGGCGTCAATACGAAAATCCAAACGAGGAAAGTAGCCCTGCTGTTCGTAATCACCGGACTCGAAATGAGAGGCGGCGGCACCGATCGACAATTCGGTATCTTCGGAGACATCACAAATCGCTTCGGAATCAAACCGCCAGGTCCTGCTGAAATCACGGGCGACGAAACCACTGTATCCCATCGCCGAGAGCAATAAAGGATTGGTCGCAGACGTGCTGTATTCTGCGCCGTCAAGAACATCTTCAGACGATTTGACATCCTCATAACCGGCCGAGATTTTCCAACGCCAGTCGTCCTGCTTTTTCCCCCATCTTAGATGAGTATAGGAATCACCGAATTCAGTCACCGTCGTTGAAGTAAACAGACCAAGTACATCTTCAGGTTTTTTAGTAATGATATTGATGACACCGGTAAAGGTATTGGCACACCATGCGGCACCGGCGGGGCCTCTGACGATCTCGATGCGGTCAATATCCTCAACCAGAACCGGCAGCGAATAAAACTCCGGTCCGCCGAACATTACATTATCGGCGTCTCTGCCGTTGACCATTAATTTGACCCTGTCGGAAACGGTGTCATTTAATCCATGAATACCAACGCCGTAAATGAAACGATTGATTCGAAATACATCCACTCCGACAGCAAAACGAAGAATATCGGCTACATTTGTCAAACCATGATAATGAATTTCCTCCGCGGTAATAACCGTCACCGGCGCTGAAAGTTCCTTGATCTTCTGATTCTGTCTCGAAGCGGATTCGATTTCGATCTCCATTAATTCCTCAAGGGGAATTTGAAGCAAATGCCTGGATTCTTCAAGTACCGCGGGATCTGAATCCGCATTAATCGTCGAGGTTAATAAACATAAAAATACAACAGCACAAAGACAAAGCCTGTACCAACGGCCGAGCGATGAACTTAAATCCGTCAATAAACCTATGTCAGTATTTCTATTCATTGTGTGTAAGCCCCCAACTTGACTGTATTGCGGTGACCGAATCGAAATTAAATTGTTACTGTGTCGAGGGTCAGTTCCGCATCTTCGTCGGCCTGCTCGCCGGGCAGAAACGGAAGCGGTTCTGCGAACTGCATCGCGATGCGCCGGATGTGGTCATTGACGTCTTCCACTCGGCAGATCCAGCCCGAGCGGGTAAAACCCGCCATGTCAAAACTGTTGTTTTCACTGAATTTAGGAACTGAAAATCGCGCGGTCAGATTCTGGCCGGGATAGGGACTGTATTGGTCTTTTCGGCAGGTAAAGGCCGCCCCGCCGCTGCACACATCCACCATTTGGCCCTGGGAGAGCATTTGGTTAAAATCTTCTGCGAACCAGATGGGCCAGTGGTAACGCAGTCTCTTTTCACTTCTTCGTTCGGTTTGTTCTGTCATTTCAGCACCTCATAAAACATTTATCGATGCTGAAGGAATCGACGGTTACAAAACCCTACTTAACAGCGGGAAAGCGATTTTTATCTAATGCCGGGTATATTTTATATGTGAGCGTATTTTAACGAAAATAACGAATATAAAACCAAAAAGAATTTCTTTTAAATTTTTATGAAATGAAGGCTGGTTCCGATAATTATGTATGAATGGTTTTTACTAACCTCATAAATTCATTTCCTCGCTGCTGGAAATTGTCGAACATATCATAACTGGCACAGGCGGGACTGAGAATCACGATATCTCCCGGTGCTGACATTTTTTTTGCAGTAAAGATCGAATCTTTCAAAGATGATACGATCCGGACGTTGCATCGATCTCGCGATCGATGTTTTTCAATGGCGGTTTTGATCTTTTCAGCGGTCTGGCCGATGAGAATTGCCGCTTTCGCTCTTTTCGCAACGGCTTTGCCGAGTTCATCAAATTCCAGTTGTTTATCGTACCCGCCGGCGATGAGAATCACCGGTGCATCGAAGGCCTCCAGGGCGACGATGGCGCTTTGCGGTGTTGTCGAGATCGAATCGTTATACCAAGTAATGCCCTGATGCTCGGTAACAAATTCAAGCCTGTGAGGCAGCGGTTTGAAATCCGACAAAGAAGCGGATATTGCATCGTCATTGACGGACAGGCAATCGGCGATTCTGGACGCAGCGGCCAGATTTGACAGGTTCGCCCTGCCGGGAAGTCTGAAATTTCTTTTCAAACCGGCAGCGACATCCTCCGGAGAATAGATCAGGCAGATTCGGCCGGTCTCGGATTTATATTTTTCAAACCAGCTCACAGAGACCGGATCTTCCGCATTGAAAATCGATACCGGCTTGTCGAGTTTGCCGGGCTGCTGATACCGGAAGATATTCTCTTTCGCATCGCAATACTCATCGAAGGTTCCATGATAATCGAGATGGTTCGCCGTTACGTTCGTAATCAGAGCGATATCGGGTGACCAGCGGATATTTGCCAGTTGAAGCAGTTGGAAACTCGACAGTTCCAGAACAACGATATCATTGACGTTCAGGGTATCGAGCAAACGCAGCATCGAGGCGTTACCGATATTGCCTGTTAGATAAACATTTTTACAGCGAAAGGCTTCATCGGCCCTGCCGGCTTTTAACAAATGCGCGGTCAATGCGGCAGTGGTGCTTTTTCCGTTGGAACCGGTGACACCGACGGCCAGTGCGGGACATAAACGGGCAAAGATCTCGATCTGAGACGTGATGACTTTATCATGTTCACGAGCGATATTGACAAACCGATTTTCCCGCCGAACAGCAGGATTAACAACGATTATATCGGCCTTTTTGAAATCTGATTCACTGTGTCCCCCCAGATGATATTCGATATCACTGAAGGGCCGGAGCCGATCAATGGAATCGTTGAGGTTATCCTCCGCAAGCATATCCGTCACGGTCAGTGTGGCCCCGCATCGGTGTAAAAATTCCGCCGCATCGGTGCCGCCGCCAAACCGGCCCAACCCCATCACCAGCACACGCTTGCCGGTAAAATAATCTGTATCACACGTTTCGAGTATCATCGAAAATCCATCATAATGGAAAACAAATCCTATTTCCTCACATTTTTATAAAAAATAAAAATGCTTTATAAGACGTTCACAACAAATTCCATCTTTAAAGCCCTCTTTTCGCAGCTAAAAACATCGTTTCCATGAACGTAATAAATTGTCACCGCTATCCAACCGATATTTTCATAATTCCTATTTAGAATATGGACTTTACAATGAAATCAAGTACACCCAAACAAAAAGGACCGATCTCATTTGCCAAATATACCTGGCTGCTTCTGACGATCTGGACAGCGGGGATCGCAGGGCTCTTGTTCTGGAACCTGAACAGTGAAAAAAAAGAAGCGATAGAAATGGCAAAACTTCAGGCCCGCACTTCATTCGACAAAGACATTCTTTATCGTCGATGGAATTCCTTACACGGGGGTGTGTATGTACCGGTTACGGAGAAAACACAACCCAATGAGCATCTGGAGGTTGCCCACCGGGACATCAACACGCCGACGGGGATGCTGACCATGATCAATCCGGCCTATATGACTCGCCAGGTCCATGAATTGGGCAAAGAAGAATTTGGTATCCTCGGACATATCACCAGTTTAAAACCCGTTCGTCCTGAAAATAAGCCGGACGGCTGGGAGATCGGCGCACTGCATGATTTTCATAAGGGCATCGATGAAGTCAGCGCAATTGAAGATATAAACGGAAAGCTGTATCTGCGTTTGATGAAACCGCTCAAAACCGAACAGGGATGCCTTAAATGCCATCAAAAACAGGGTTATAAAGTCGAATCTATCAGGGGCGGAATCTGCACAAACGTTCCGCTGCAACCCTATATGGCTATTTCCCGAACACACAGTATGTCCATGAAACTCAGTTTCGGATTGATATGGGCGATCGGCGCCGCCGGGATCGCCCTGATGATGCGGGCCTTTCACATCCGTAACGCTC
>CAZNET010000115.1:4207-7354 GCA_964571885.1 uncultured Pirellulales bacterium | reverse complement strand
AATTACGTCTTGATAATTGTTTATCAATCATGACACACCTAATTTATTAATAAATATAGTATCTGACTACTTTTGCGTTTTCACAATGGATTATTAATTCTTCCTTATTTATTCAAAAAGGTTTTTATCCATTATTGATTTTATCAGTGTTGGGGGAGACGAAATATCCAAATTCATAAGACGAATTTTGATTTCCTTTGTCAAACAATTTAAAGAATGAAAGTGTCATGGCCAGCGCGTGTTTGCGAGCCAGTGAGTGGTGATGACATTCAGGTCTTTTTCGTCGATGATACCGTCGTTAAACAGATCGGCCGTCAGATTCGTTGTATTCTTCCATTCCTTCACCAATCTGCTGTAATCAGTGAAGTCAACGATACAATCCCCGCTGAGATCACCTTGGGGTTCAAGACCGGGTATACACACCGAAGAATAGAAATCGATATCATCAAGCCAGATTTGTACGAATGCCGCTCCACCGGAACCTGAATACCGGTCGCCAAGACCGATGGTGATATTTGTAATATTGCTCATGTTCAAGCCGCTAAAGTCAGACAGATCAATTCGCCACAGCTGCCATTGTTCGAGCTTCAGATCGTTACTGCCAGGATAGTACACCATAGCCGAATTAACATCGTCTTCGAGCATCACATACAAAGGATCGGTTGTCGGATTGGAAGCAAGCCCGTAAAACCAGAAATATAATGCTTTGATGCCAATACCGGTTTCCGGCGAAAAATCTGCATACTCGGGAGGAATGGCTCTGTCTGTTTCAGAATAACCGCTCCCATTACTGAAGCCATACATCAGCAGAGACTGATTATCCATTATCTGGGGACTTGCGGTATGCAAGGAAATATAAGAGCCGGAATTGTTATCTGGATGTGACTGATCGGACCAGGTCATCTTAAGATCATCAGTGTTCGGATAGGACTCGAAGTCCTCAAACGAAATATGGTCTAATATCTCAAATCGCCAGATATTCCCTTTCACGGTTTCTGTATTATAGACTTCATCCACCCGCCAGAAGTACTCACTGTTCATATTCCACAAGTCCCGTGGGCTATAAATTGTTTCGGTAATATTATTGTAATCCGCACCGGGATGGCTTGAAGAGGTTGCATTATTGACGGCATGGTAACTGGTCCCGATGTAGATATCATGAGAACACGGATCCTCATCCATCAACTTTCCAGCATTGAAGCTTAGTGCGGCTGACACTTCGATATTGTTTTGTTTGTCCTGTGGTGTGGGATTCCATGCTTTGGCAGTGATGGTGGTAAAGGACCAGACCTCACCTTTAAGAGCGTTCGGCCCGTAAACTTCATCGACTCTCCAATAATAGGAAGTTAACGGCTCAAGCTCCGGCAAGTCATAAATGTTGACATCTACATTCACGTAGGTGATATTCGGGCCGGGTACTGTTACGGTTGCGTCTAAGACCTCATTGAAATCCGTTCCAAAGAACAGGTCGTGAGAACATGGGTCTTGCGGACCTATTGATCCCGGTACCCATGTTAGATTTGCTGACAGACTCACGCCGGCTTGGCCATCATAAGGATTTGGTTTCGTGGCTCTGGAGCCGCTTTCCAGGTCAGCGGCCAAAAGATGCAGCCATTCTTCGAGGTTCGTATATCCATCCCCGTCATCATCTGCGTTTGGATTGTTTGGAAGCGTCAACACCCTGTTAACCTGTGTATACGCTGGATAACCTCCGACCTCATTTTGACTGTCAATAATGCGGCCGGTGTCGTTTATTACATCCTGAATGATACGATAGTCTATATCTTCACGATCCGCCGGACGCATACCGGCATTTGCGATCAGTTCATCCCTGACCTCACTGCGCGGCAAAACACTGCTGCCGGACCAGCATACTTCCTGAGGCGTAGCTTTTTCAACACAGCCCATATCCCCCGAAATATAATAGCAATCGGTGCTCCCGTCTTTCTCGTTGTCACTTCTATAGATCTTGTTATTACAACTGCCCACGAAAAGAGAGACATAATCATACGTTAATGCGGTATCGGCGCCGGATTTCATAACATTGCCGACAATACTCACTGCCGCCGGGCCGTCTCCGGATTGGGCGACAGAAATTCCCATCCCTTTTGGATTATACAGATAAGTGTTAATCACCTCGCCGGTACTGGATTTGTAATAAGGATTTCGGCCGCCGGTATGAACAAATAGATTTCTGATACAGGAGACATTATAACTTCCGGAACTTACAAGAAAACCTCGTGTATGAGATCCTTTCGGGTGGATGGAATTGTTTAATGCTTCGCTGACAATACAATATGAAACGGTAACATCATGAGCATTTTGCCCGGTGGTAAATCCAAAATTCTCATCGACTCCCCAGGAACCTGAACAGTGGTCAACGACGACATTATAAGCACCGTTGACAAAAACAAAACAATGTCTGTCATCTCCGGGCGGTCCGGGCAATCTGTCACCGGGACGGGCGGCGATATGTTTTATCAACACATCGTGCGTTGTAACTCTTATCCCTGCGCCATACACGGTGATACCCGGGTACGGCGCCGTTTCACCTGCTATCGTGCAGTATGGCTGGTTGATATCAATGTCGGAAGTAATCGATATTACTCCTCCCACATCAAAGATAATAGTCCGCGGTCCGCTTTGTGACACCGCTGCTCTTAAAGAACCCGGGCCGTCACCATTGAGGTTGGTCACCCGGATAATCGCCCCTCCCCGGCCTGCCGGGGTATCCGTTCCAAATCCCTCGGCGCCGGGAAAAACCGGCAAAGCAAATAAATTGCTTTCGATGGACACGACTATCGATATGATCATTAAAATGAGCACCGATAAATGATTCATGAAATTATTTAAGTTCTTTTTACTCTTAATCATCTGACCCGAAACTCCTTTTTACCGGTGTGAATTTTAAAACAATTATGCTTACTAAAACTAAAGAATACATTATTTATTATAACGAATTTTAATGAAATATTCAAGATATATGTACTTTACAAAAAAATTTTCTAATGCAGCAGAAGCAAAATTTCAAAAAAAATAACCACTATTGAACATGAGCTTTTTAAGTGTTCATATATGGTTATTTTTTTACGATTTCTTCTGAGCCGTTTAACACGACGGCATTAACACTTCTTCTTTTTAAAAGAT
>CAZNET010000115.1:0-4197 GCA_964571885.1 uncultured Pirellulales bacterium | reverse complement strand
TCATAGGCAAATACAGAGACTTTCCGGATGTGTTGCTTTTTCTGCCCAAGATCAATTACAATACTATTGAGGTCATCTATAAACGTTTTGTCAAGAATTTTCCCATCCAATACAACTTCTATTTTAACTGTTTGACTTGGATTTACTGAAAGCTGCAGTTTGAGTTTGTCGTTCTCAACATTTGCTGACTTGATTCTTAAGACAGGTGTTCTTAATTCGTTATGTTTCGCATCTGCGCCCCTGCCACCGAGTAATTCAAAGCGGCTTCGGACTTCATCGAGTCTTGGGCCGTTGACTCTGATATAGGCGGAATTGACACAGCCGACAGAGTTGAGCAATGCAAGGTGATTGATTCTGTTAGGATCGAAACACATAGCCAGAGACTGGATAGTATCAACGGCAAGCGGATCTTTGCCTGCAAGAATCAAACGCATATTTTTCTGGTTAGGGGCTAATGCTTTTTGTTTTGTTGAAGTGGGGATATCCGGGCCGTTTTCGGATCCCTGCAGACCGTCCGTTACGACAAAATCTACCGGCTTGCATAGGTAATAGTCATGCATCCACATCGAAAGGTAATACGGATCGTGATTAATTTTCCTTGACCTTGAAAGGGTGATCATGGGTCCCCATTTTTCAAGCGAATACTTCGGGGTGGCCTGTGTCACGGTAAGATCTGTTTTCCTGCCGTAAATATTCGGCGGACTTGACCCGATGGCTACATTTTTGATTGATCCCGTGATGCCGGCTATATGGTGATTTTTCAGAACCGGCAAGGATATCAGGACATCCGCATGATAGTACATTTTATTCATATAAAATTCCGGAGACTTGTTGGGCTTCATATAATCAGGGTAAAGCCTTTGATCATTTGGTAAAGTGATAGTAATCAGTTTCGGCGAATCCCATTGTTCGTATCTTCCGCTTTCCTCGAAACAGAAAAATTGATTTACTTCCGGAATTTTCTCAGGTGTATAGTTCAAAGATGCCATAGTTGTTCTGGTCTGCTGAAAAGCAGAACTTTCCATCACGTAAATCTTTCCATCGGGATTTAACTCCCTTATTAACTGAGCAACCGATCGGGTAACACGCCAATCTGTTGTAACGCCGTTGACATTGGGTGCCAACTGCTCTCCGGTCGAATTCAAAAATAATGTCATCAGATTTGGCTTCAAAACAACCGTGTCGCCGTTATTGATCAATTGATCCAATCCTCCCGCACGTTCGACGGCGGTTTTCACCAATTCTTTAATATCACTGAATGTTAAATCCGCTGCGTTGTTTACAGGAGATTTTGCTATACCAACGGTAGATTTTGGTAGAATGATATTCGTTTTTTTGGGAATCGCAGATAAGAGAATTCTTGGAGATACACCTCTCAAGAATAATGAGGTCCCTCCTACCAAACCCAATCCCATGAACGAGCGCCTGTTTAGACAATTTTTAGGCTTCATGATTTAAGACCCTTTCATCTATTGTCTATTTTTCTTCGTTTATCTTTCTGAAATTTTGATCCATTTATTTTCTATCGATGATTTCATTGCGGCGTCGAGGACCTGTTGACACTTCATGCCGTCGTAAAAGTCCGGTGTCACATTTTTACCTTCACTGATCGCGGTCAGCAGATCGCCGATCTCATGGATAAAGGTATGTTCCCAGCCGATAATGTGACCCGGCGGCCACCACATATCGATATAGGGATGCTCCGACTCGGTAACGATAATCTGGCGGAAGCCCTGTTCCGGGCCTTCATCTTTACGGGAGTAATACTGCAATTCGTTCAGTCTTTCAAGGTTAAAGATCAAGGCGCCTTCGCTGCCGAAGATTTCCAGTCGCAGATAATTCTTTCTGCCGGTCGCAAATCGTGTCGCCATGAAGTTTCCTAAGGCACCGTTCTGGAACTTCGCGATAAAATACAAGGCATCGTCGGCGGTAACGGTTCCTTTTTTGGTGCTTTCGGGAATGGGACGCTCCTTGACAAAAATTTCCTGTGCACCGGCCACCGCTTCAATTTCCCCGACCAGAAACCGCGCCAGGTCAACGGTATGAGCATTCATATCACCGTGAGCACCCGAGCCGCCTTTTTTAATGTCATGCCTCCAGACGTAAGGAAAATTCGGATCAACAAGCCAATCCTGGTAATAAACGGCATTAAAGTGACGTATTTGTCCGATCTTGCCCTGTTCGATGAGTTTTTTCGCAAAGGCAATAGCTGGAACCCGGCGATAGTTAAACGCCACCATGTGTCTGACGTTGGCTTCCTTTGCGGCTTCGAGCATCTGTTTGCATTCATCGGCATTCATGGCCATCGGTTTTTCGCAGATGATATGCTTGCCGGTCTTAGCCGCGGCGACAGCAACCGGCCTATGAAAGGCATTGGGAGTGACGATATCGATCAGATCAATATCATTGCGGGCAATCAGCTTTTCCCAGGAAGTTTCCTTCGATTGCCAGCCGTAACGACTTGCAAAGATATCCAGGGCAGCTTCATTAATATCACAAGCCGCCCGAAGGACAGGCTTTGCTTTCAAATCAAAAAAATTCGCCACATCCAGATAGGCATTGGTATGGGCCTTACCCATAAACTGTGTGCCTACAATTCCGACTCTTATTTCATCTGACATTTTTGCTCTCCTTTTTATCTAACTTAATTTATTATGGGTACGAAGGTAAACTCCTGTCATCTCTTTTGAAGGGTACCACATCGGAGGTTTTGATGTACCAATCCAGCATGCGCTGCTTCAATTGTTTGATCTGACCGGCATAGGATTGATTGTTATACTCATTGTTTAATTCCAGGGGATCTTTTACCAAGTCATAGAACTCACTGACACCATCGGGTCTTATCGTCAGTTTGAAATCGCTTGTCCTGATCATCGTTGTTCTTGAAATAGTGCGGGGATGATTTACTTCAAGCGCTATTTTAGGATAATAGATATGATCGGGACTGAAATTCTCGATCGGTTCGAAACAATGCGGCTCGTTCGTGTTATAACCGCCTTCAGCAAAAACCGCTCGATCGGGATTGCCGGATTCCCCATTTAATTGAGGCAAAAGACTGTGTGCAAAATGGGTATGCTGCGGTTTGATGTCCGCCAACTCCAAGCACGTCGGCATGATATCAAAAAGCTCAACCGGTTCTTTAACTTCATGACCTTTTTTGCCCCTCGGCGTGCGAATGATCAATGGAACCCTTAAGACACAATCATCCATTGCGGCGGACCATTTTTCGACCAAACCCCAGTCGCCGGCCCATTCACCATGGTCCGAACAAAAAATAACCGTTGTATCATTTGTGTGATTTGTCTTTTCAACCGCATCCAGAAGCAAACCAAAAAGCCAATCGGTATAGCTGATCATGCCAAGATACACGGTGTTGACTTTTTTAAAGAAATCTTTGGATAAATGATTGAGATTTCTGGATTTATGAATCATTTCGTAAAATTCAGGTTTGCCCTGAAAGTTTATTGGCCGCAGCTTGGGTATATCTTCGGGATCATACATGTTGTAGTATTCGGGCGGAGCAGTAAACGGCGGATGAGGAAAGAACAAAGGCAGAAATAGGCAGAACGGCTTATCCGATTTTCGATTTTTCAAGATGTCAATTGCTTTTTGAATTCTTTTGTAATCGGGATATTTAGTTTTTGGCTTGCCTTCTTTGAAAAGAAAGGAAAAATATCGGTCATCATCTTTCGGCCAGGGATTGTCTTTGCCCGACCATTCGGGGCCGTCTGCGAGAAAATCCCACTCGGTAACGCTTTCACCGAATTGATCGTGAACCAGACAATCATTTTTGCCATACCAGTAAACATCATACCCGTTTTGCTTTAAATACTTGAACATGTTCGGTTCGTTTGGCTTCAAGAGGTTGTAAACCGTACGATGGGCCATCGTATGCGGATACCAGCCGGTGACCATGCTGCAGCGAGCGGCGATACAAACCGGATATTGTGAAATACAGTTCATAAATTGTGTACCCTGAGCGGCAAATCGGTCGATGTTCGGTGTTTTGACCAATGGATGACCGTAACACGCGATGCTTTCCGCTCTCAATTGATCGGGCATAAAAATAATGATATTAGGCTTGTTTTTATTATCAGCAGAAGCAAAGTCTATTTGAGACATAAAAGCGGCAGCTGCCGCCACTGAGAGAAACTGCCTTCTTGACAAACTTTTGGATTTCATCATCATACCTTTCAT
>CAZNET010000114.1:1182-7427 GCA_964571885.1 uncultured Pirellulales bacterium | reverse complement strand
ACGTACAATCAGCCCGCAGTCGAGCTTGGAAAAGAGGCAACATTCGCGTTGATGGGCAGAGAAGGTTTTGAGAATATGGCAGATCAGATCCAGCCGATCACTCAGATTGATAAAGAGTATCTTGTCTGATGAGTTTTTTTCCGGTATCCATTTTAGCTCAAACCGATACTGAACTGTGGATTAAATATTTTCGTTTGGCCGGTATCCTGACTGTTTTAATTTTAGGTATTGGCGGAGGATATATTGCCAATAACAAATTTCATGTCCCGGAAAAATATGCCAAAAGTATCATGAATTTTGTGCTGATCGGTTTAACCTGTCCGGTCGTCCTTTTTATTTTCTGGGATCTGCCCTTGACCTACGAGATCAACTGGCTGCCTGTGATCGGGGCGATTCTGATGCTGGCGATGACAGTCGCGTCGGCGCTGATTTTTCATTTTTACGATCTGGATAACCGAACCAAAATCACATTGATTCTTGGAGGGGGGTTGAGCAATTCCGGTTTTACCGGCGGGGCCTTTGTTTGTTATGCCTTATTCGGTCCGGAAGGACTCGGTTTGGCAAATGTTTTTTTGATTCTTTCAGTTCCGATCTTTTATATTCTGTTTATGCCGTTGTTGAAATTCTTTGATATGAAGGCCAAAAAACACGGAAACGGTTTGAATATTCTGCATTTTTTCGATGCGCGAATGCTGGTAATACCGACCGCCGTGATTGCTTTTGCCTTGAACTTAGGAAAAGTGCCGTTTCCGAAAATTATCGATGATCTTTATCTCGTGGATATTCTGGTTTTTTCGATTTCGGCTCTTTCATTTCTAGCGATCGGATTGCGATTGAAAATTTCACGTGTCAGGCATTTTATAAGGTTGTATTTTCCAATGGCTGTAATAAAATTTATCCTGACGCCATTGCTGGCGATTGCTATTTTGATAATTTTAGAAAAAGCCGGCCAGGATTTAAGTCCGGTCGTTCAGAAAGTGGCAATTATTTTGTCCGCGTCGCCCAGTGCGGTGATGATGGTAACAATGAGTAATGTTTTCGATCTGAACGGCCCGTTAGCCAGTGCCCTATGGATCGTAACGATGATACTGTTCGTATTTATCGTTGTGCCGGTGCTGTGTTTGATTTTAATTTGAAAGGGGATAACGAATGAATTATGCGATGATCATGGCTGGAGGAACAGGCAAAAGGCTTTGGCCGCTTAGCAGGAAAAGCAGGCCCAAACAGTTATTAAAACTGTTTCAGGGGCAAACCTTAATTCGCCGCTGCTATGATCGACTGAAAAATATTTTCGATGATAACCGTATTTATGTTTTTACGAATAAAGATTATGTCGATCTGGTTCGTGAAGAATTGCCTGCGTTGCCTAAGGAAAACGTCATCGCCGAGCCGGCGGTCCGCGATACTTGTGCCTGTATCGGATTGGCCGCGACGATTATTTCAGCGAAAGATAAAGAGGCTTCCATGGCGGTGGTCACCGCAGATCAGATCATCGAGCCGATCGAGATATTTCAGAAGGCGTTGTCCGATGCGCTGGCTTGTGTCGACAAATCTCCGGGGTGGTTGGTTACATTCGCAATACAACCCAAGTTTGCGAGCACCCAGCTTGGCTACATTCATTGTGTGAGGTCTCAGACGGAGTCTGACTGCTCTAATCCAATTTATATAGTGGAATCATTCAGGGAGAAGCCAGACGAAAAAACCGCTCGGCGATATGTAGAATCAGGTCAATATTTCTGGAATTCGGGGATGTTTGTCTGGAAAGCGAAAACGATTTTGGATTACATCCATCAATATGTTCCGGAAGCGAAGGAGCCGCTTGAAAAAATCCAGGCCGATTGGGGTATGTCCAATCAGCAGATCACGCTGCATGAGTGGTTTGTTAAAATTCCTAAAATCAGTATCGACTTTGCCGTAATGGAAAAAGCCCGCGAGGTACATGCGATCAAGCTGGATTGTCACTGGCTTGATATGGGATCATTTTTGGCGCTGGGGGATGTAGTTACAGCCGATGCGAATAATAATGTAATTATCGCAATGAACAGTGAGACACTCGACAGCAAAGACAATATCATCGTTACAGAAGATCAGGGGCACCTGATTGCGGCAATGGGAGTAGAAAACATGATCATCGCACACAGTCCCGATGCAACATTGGTATGTTCGATAGATCAAGCGCATCGCTTAAAGAAACTGCTTGAAAAAATGGAAAACAATAAGGGTGACAAATATCTGTAAAATTTATGAGATATCTGGCGATAGATCACGGTTTGAAACGAACAGGTTTGGCGGTTTGCGATCCAAGTGAAACCATTGTGTCAGCATTATCTGTGATTGAAGGGTCGAAAGATGTCATATCGGATGTTATAAAGATTGTTGAAAAAGAAAACATCGAATCCATTGTGATCGGGTTGCCCTTGAATATGGATGGAACGGCAGGGGGGCAGGCGAAAATAGTACGCGCATTCGCGGAACAATTGAATCAGCGGACCAAGGTCGATATTTACCTGCAGGACGAAAGACTCAGCAGTTTCGCTGCCTCTGAAAAACTGGATCAAATGGAGATGTCCCATAAAATGAAAAAGAAGAAGCTCGATGCCCTGGCGGCGGCTCAGATTTTAGAAGCATTTCTCGAACAAAAAAAAATGGGAGAGTCGTCCTGACTCTCCCGAAATTCAATGTGACTCTTTCCTTTTCTTTTTTAGTTCTTGCTGCTGATGTCGAACCTGAACCTGACTTGTGTGTATGACTTTGACAGCAACAGTTTTGAACTAATTATGGCCTTATTGGCTATTGTTCAGAGTCACTCATTTTTCCTAACACAATAATAACAATCGGCTAAACAGATATTTAATCTTGAGGCTTTTTAGTGCTGATATCGCAAGTCTCGGAATGCTCGAAACTTACCTATTAATTTTTTTTATGATTTTTGTATGGTTACACTCAGGGTAAATTATGGATGGTTGTCACGTATTTTTTCAGGGTGACAGACAGCTTGTTATAGTCTTTTTGTTCGATAACATGATGGGAAATGACCGAACCGCCGATGCCGATGCCGACACATCCTGATGAAATAAATTCACCGATATTATCGAGCCTGATACCGCCCACTGCGATAAAGTCAACATCATCTATAGGACCTTTCAGCATTTTGATATAAGTCGGGCCGATCGCGGCCGCCGGGAATATTTTAACCATTTTAGCACCGCATCGTTTGGCGGTCAAAATTTCCGTCGCTGTCGACGCTCCGGGAAAAACAGCGGTATTCATCTTAATGCAAGTATCTACGACATTGGGATTTACATCCGGCGCAACGATGAATTTCGCTCCAGCTTCCATCGCCTGATAGCATAGATCCTTGGTGACGACAGTGCCCGCTCCGATAATCATTTTGTCACCCATATGATCGCAGAGCCTTACAATCACGGCACGAAAACTTTTGGTATTACATGTCACCTCCATGAGTTTGATGCCGGCTTCAAAGGCGGCGTCGGCGATATGAAGGATCATATCCTCAGTGACTCCTCTGACAATTAAAATGATTTTATGTCTGCGTGTTTGCTGGTATATTTTGTCGGCTGTCATGGTCATGTTTCGGGATGATTTCCATTGCCTCGCTGGTTGATGTTTTTTGTTTCAGCTCTTCTTTAGGACGATGCTTCCATCGGCGGTGCAGCCACCAGTACTGACTCGGGTCTTCCCGGATAAAATCTTCAATGGCTTTTGTGTATTGGGCTGTCACCCAGTGCAGGGGATCTTCTTTATCCTGCCATTCTTCGGGCATAATGATGCGGTTGACACCGATCTCGAAATAAAAACGCCCGTCAACAATCCTGCAGTAACCGACGCCGATAGGAATATTTTTCGTAATCGCGAGCAGGCCGATGCTTTTATAGGTGCTCGCCTTTCGGCCGAAGAAATCGACAAAAACCCCTTTTCTGCCGGCGTCCTGATCGGCGATAAAACAAAGCGTCGCCCCCGATTGCGCGATATCCGTCATTAGCTGTGACGCGCCTTTCTTATCGATGATTTTCTGCCCGTGTTTTCTGCGTACACCGTAGAGATAATCATTGATGAAACGGTTATCTAACGGTCTGGCAATACTGTAAATATTGAAATCGAAGAGTCCCAAAAGATAACCGACGATTTCAAAGTTGCCGTAATGGGCGGTCAGCATCAGCATTCCCTTGTTTTCCTTGATCATCCACTTGGCGCGTTCGGCGTGTTTATAACGTGAATAATCACGCCAGTTATTTTTTTGCACAAACCTGGGTGAAAACAGCACATCAATGGCAAGCATCACAACGTGTTCGAAACTGCGTTTGCCCGTTTGCAGGATCCATTCGTCGGATTTATCGGGAAAGCTCGCCCTCAGATTGTCAATTGCCCGTTCTCTGCCGCGGTGATAATGGTCCCACATCAGCCTGCCCAGAAATCGAGCGAATCGATGATTTGTCTCGATGTCGAAAATCGACAAAAACACAATAAAGATTCGCAGTGCCAGATACGCCAGATAATCTGCCGCGATATTGTGCTTTTTTCCCATTTTCTTTTCTTTTCTTAGCCAATTAAGCATATGCGGCATTTTAGGTCAGAACAATGTATATGTCAACAATTCAACCGTAATGCAAATAGCCATTAAATGTATAATATTTTGATATTTTACGACATATAGGTGTACTTTTAAATCGAATTGTATATAATTTCGCGTACAAGGTATTATTTGTAAATGATTGAACCTTTTTTAGTATGAATATGGGGTGTGTCAAATGAAAATTACGAAAAGACTCTTAATTATTTTTTGTGTTGTCTCGATTTTTTATGGCTCTTTGTTTTCTCAAACTCAAAAGGCAAGACCCAAAAGGGCGGAATCGTTTTTCGGATTGCATTTTGATCTGCACCCGGGGCCGCATCATAAGGATATGGGCCGTGATGTATCTGAAGAACTGGTTGATAACTTATTGACAAAAGTCAAACCTGATTATGTGCAGTATGACTGTAAGGGCCATGCCGGGTATATGGGATACGAATCGAAGGTCAGTACGCCGGCTCCGACGATTGTGAAAGATTCACTTGAAATATGGCGGAAAGTTACCGCAAAACATGGAGTATCATTGTACATTCATTTTTCCGGAGCCTGGGACCGCCTTGCTGCTGAGCAGCATCCCGAGTGGGTCGCGTTAGGGCCGGATGGGAAATTGCCCCCGCAGCGTCAGCATCGTGGTGTGATGAGTACCTTCAGTCCTTATGTCGATGAACGGATGATTCCGCAGTTAAAAGAGGCCGCGAAAAAATATAATCTGGACGGGGCATGGATTGACGGCGAGTGTTGGGCGGTATTTCCCGATTATTCCCCGATGGCCGCTGAAGCTTTCAAAAAAGAAACCGGTCTTGATAAATTACCAAAGGGCCCTGATGATGATAACTGGATTAGATTCCTGGATTTTAATCGTCAGCAGTTCAGAGATTATGTAAAGCATTATTGTGATGTATTGGATGAATACAAACCCGATTTTGAGATTTGCAGTAACTGGATGTATTCGACTATGATGCCTGAAAAACCGACATTACCGGTTGATTTTATTTCCGGTGACTATCTCGGCAACGCCAGTATTTCGACGGCTCGTATGGAGGCCCGCTACATGACAATGGTCGGCAAACCCTGGGACCTGATGGCGTGGGGATTTCATCGCGGTGAAAGCAGACATCGAAATTTCAAACCGTCCTTGCAGATCATGCAGGAAGCCTGTGTCGTTCTGGCTCAGGGCGGCGGATTCCAGTGTTATTTCAAACCCACAAGTGCCGGGCATATCGATGACAGATTTGTCAATGTCATGGCCAAAGTGGCCAGGTTCTGCAGGGCCCGCGAGAAGCTATGTCATAAGTCAGAAACGATCCCGCAGATAGGTGTATTATTTTCCAAACACAGCCTCTACACAAAATCAAATCAGTTATTTGCTTTTTGGTACGGAGCCCGGGATCCGATGGTCGGCACTATTGATGTTTTAGTCGAAAATCAATATCCCGTTGATGTTATTCCCGACTGGAAATTAGATAAAAGTGCGAATGATTATTCGTTGATTGTTGTGCCCGATTGGCCGGACATTGGTCAGCAGGCAAAAGAGACTTTGCTGAATTATGTCAATAAGGGAGGACGGCTGTTAATTTTCGGTGCTCAAAACGCTGACCT
The DNA here is from genome assembly GCA_964571885.1 of uncultured Pirellulales bacterium. Lineage (GTDB taxonomy): Bacteria > Planctomycetota > Phycisphaerae > Sedimentisphaerales > Anaerobacaceae > CAZNET01. The sequence continues at coordinate 1,237 of CAZNET010000114.1, read as the reverse complement.
GTTCTCGGATCAACTGGGAGTGAAACTTCTCGGTAAACCGCAGGAACAATCAGCT
>CAZNET010000114.1:0-1172 GCA_964571885.1 uncultured Pirellulales bacterium | reverse complement strand
TGTGGTTGGGGAGGAAGTTCTCGGATACATGAAAGGTCTTTGGCAGGATGTCAAACCTGTTACTGCTAAACTGATTGAGCAAAGGTATCCTGAACTTGACACGACCCGCAATGGAGAATGTGCCGCAACAATTACGAATTTTGGAAAAGGTAAAATCACCGCGGTTTATGGACCTGTAGGAACGCTGTATGCCGCAACGCACTCAGCGGCTAATCGCAAATTTATACAAAGAGTCGTCGATCGTCTTTACACCCCGATGGTGGAGGTAAAAGGGCCGCCGACCATTGAAGTTGTTCTCAGAAAAAAAGACAATAAAGTCATTCTTCATTTATTGAATACGACCGCGATGCAGGTGGCCGAAAATTACGCGACGACGGATTTTATTCCTGCCGTAGGGCCGGTCGAAATAGCCGTGACACTAAAAAAGAAACCTTCAAGGGTAATGCTCGAGCCTGAATCGAAAAAATTAAAAGGTGTCTGGAAGAAGGGTAAATGGTTGGCAACAATAGATAATTTGCATATCCATTCAATGATTGTTTTCGAGTAAAAGCTTTTTGTTTTTTTCATATTGAATAATTGACTGTTTTATGATTCGCTCGTAAAATAGGTCTGATATCGTATGAAAGGAATCTTAAATGGAATTTGAAGAAAACAATAATCTCTATCAGCCGGATCACTCTAATCAACAGGATTCACAGGGTCGGCAGCCTCATGAGCTTGAAATTATCCCGGAAGCGGGGGCGTCAAAAGATCCTAATCGACCGCATCAACAGAAAACAAAAAAAAGAAGATCCGGTTGGAAAATCTTTTTCGGTATTCTGTTTGTGCTGTCGGTTTTTTTCAATATCATTTTGTTTTTGGCTTTGATTGGTGTTTCACTTATGTTCGCCTCGGGGCAGGATGGGTTGGTTACCGAAGAGGTCGTCCGGGAAGGCCCGAGAACCCAGAAGATCGTTGTGATCTCAATTGAAAATGTGATTGATAATGAATTGTCAGCCCGTTTTAAAAAGAACATCGACTATGCAAAAAAAGATGAAAATATTATAGGTTTGATTGTTAAAGTCAATTCACCGGGCGGCACCGTCTCCGGCAGCGACCAGATCCATAATCAAATAAAAAGATTCCGGGAAAATTATGATGTGCCCGTTATTGCATTTATGGAAGCGGTTGCG
>CAZNET010000113.1:0-7431 GCA_964571885.1 uncultured Pirellulales bacterium | reverse complement strand
GGCTTTTTTCGCTGTAACAGTAAATAACCTCGGCCCCAGCTTTTACGGAGAAATATAAAAACAAGCCCTGACCGAGCAGACAGGCACAAAGACGAGAAACCGTGGCAGATTTTATCTGATTTGCTGTTGCAAACAAACCAATGTTCTGCTAAATTAAAAATCACTCAGACGCGGCAACAGCAGATTTAGCGTTTAGCGTTTAGCGTGTAGCGTAAAGGATAAGTGCGAATGGCTTGAAGGTGCGAATGTGCGAAATGGAAATGGCGATTGCGTTTAGCGTTCAGGAAAAGATTTGCGTTATATTCGGAGCGGTTTTTATGAACTTAAGAAATAACATGACACCTTTAATTATCCTCAGATTGTTTGTGCTAGGTATGCTGGTACTTGGACTGACATCATGTAAGGAAAATAGAAACACTGAGGAGAACAAGGAGGAAGCCCCTACGGCTGCGGCCAAACAATCTGAAGATGCAAAACTAAAGGTACCTGCTGAATACCGATACATTGTAAAGATTGGCGATCAAGCGCCTACGTTTACTGCTGATATTGCAACTGGCGGACAAGTAACTCCGGCAGATCTCAAAGGCAAGGTGACGATGCTCCAGTTTACAGCGAGTTGGTGCAAAGTGTGTTGGAAAGAAATGCCGCATATAGAAAAAGACATCTGGCAGAAGTACAAGGACCGTAAAGACTTTATGTTGTTGGGCATCGACAGAGATGAGGAGCGAGATAAGGTCATCAGGTTCGGACAAGATGTGAATGTGACTTATCCCTTGGTGCTCGATCCGGGATCGAAGATCTTTCACCTTTTTGCCGAAGAAGGCGCTGGCATCACTCGCAATGTGATTATTGACCGCACTGGGAAAATCGTTTTCATGACACGACTTTTTAAAGAAGAGGAATTCGAGGCCATGAAAGATGTGATTGACGGACTAATGAGATAAGCCTCCCGGGAAAATTAAAGGTGTCCGGTACAATAGGATTCGGCACCGATGGGCGTGGCAGGAAATTTTCTTGGCCGTGCCGCAGTGAATTTTGTAAAATTGTCGATGCGTTAAGGAGTCAATTATGTTTTTTAACCCGTATATTTAGGAAATGTCAGTTAGATATGACTATTGTTAAAGGACAAATAGAGCCTCTAAAAAAATTGAAAGAGGCCTTAAGCAGAAGCGGTATAACAAGATTCAATTCTATCGGTGAAATAGATCGTTTTATTAAGAACTATGAGACAGAAAAACAACGACTGGCTAGTCTTATTGAGAGTGCACTAGAGGCAGAAATACAAACCATGCAAGCTACTCTTACTCGGCACCAACAGACCTATGAAGAATTAAAAGCAGCTATCCGAAGTGAAATAATGCAAAAGGTTCAAGAACTGGAAGTTGAAACAAGGGAGGCTAAAGACAAGAGCAAAAGGAACTTGTTTTATAAAATTGTCTATTTTCTACAGATCAAAAATTTGTCCCGTAGGAGGTCGAACTTAGAAAAGAATCTCGAAAGCATCATCAAAAAGAAAACAAGGTATGAAGAAGATAAGGTAGCTAAACTAAAGATTGAAATCGCCGATTGCTTGGAGAACAAGAGGAAAATTATTTCGGAGCGTTGCAAAGAACCTTTAGAAGATCTGGCTTATGTGAAGGAAGTTGTTGATGGGCTTTATACATTGATTGCTGGGGCAATCGGAGAAAGCTCTGTTTTAAAAGCTCTTCAACAGCTATCAGATGATTATTACCTATTTAATGATTTTTCATTAAATTTTGATCCACCCATATATAACAAGAATGAAGATGACAGAATATTTAGCATTCAAATAGATCATCTACTTGTTTGCCAATGTGGGGTGTTTCTTCTCGAAACAAAAAATTGGAGTAGAAGATCAATAGAAAACCTTGACCTGAGATCTCCAGTCAAGCAGATTTTAAGAACTAGTTATGCATTATTTGTATTGCTAAATAGCGATTCAAAATTTAACGATATCAAGCTTGAACGCCATCATTGGGGTTCAAGGAAAATACCAGTACGAAATGTTGTCGTTATGACCAATGAAAAACCTAAAGAAGAATTTAAACATGTAAAAGTTTTATCTCTAAGCGAGTTAAACGGTTACATTCAATATTTTGAGCCATTGTTTAGTAGTAAAGAAGTTAAAAACATCTTCGAATACTTAATCAGAGGTCACGCATGAGAAACCCTTGCCATCTTCTTGGGAAAATTAAGGTGCCGGGGGCTGTCGAAAAAGTCAATGCGGTACTTTTTTAATGTATTAAAATGCAACGGTATTCACGGAAATCCTGTGGATAGAGCGTTGAGGATCGGAAGTTGAGAGTAATTTTCGGCGGGGCAGGATGGAGAATCGAAATTTGAGAGTTGAGGAGAATGTGGAACTTTCATTTCAATAGATCCCTCGGCTGCGCTCGGGATGACGATCCTGCGATGCAGGATGGAAAATGGAGAATTGAAAGTTGAGAGTAATTTTTGGTGGGGCAGGATGGAGAATCGAGAGTCGAGAGTTGAGAATCATTTTCTGTGGGGCAAGCCCCACCCTACGAACTTGAATAGTGATCAGTTGGCGGGATCCTTCGGATGGTAATTTAACAGATCCCTCGGCTGCGCTCGGGATGACGATTAGGGTTTTGGTGGGGCGAGCCCCACCCTACAATTGGAAATATGGAAGGCCTTTGGACTGATTAATTTTATCAGCATGGGCTGAAGCCGCGGAGCGGGATAGAAAATCGAGAGTCGAGAGTTGAGATCACAAAAGGCAAAAGTGTTGAATCCTTCGGATGCTTTATTTTATAGATTCCTCCACTCGCTTCGCTCGGTCGCAATGACAAGCTTAAATTTTCTTTGTGCTCTTCGTGTGCTTTGTGGTGACATTAATCTGTATCAGCATGGGCTGAAGCCCATCCTACGAACTCATATGGAAAGGAATCGGTGGGGCGGGCCCCACCCTGCGAACTCTCGCCGCTCGTATATGAAGGAACCGGCGGGGTTTGCCGCGGCCTATCTAATTTTGTGTGGTCGGCGGATTTTCAGTTTTTGATCCGTTCGAGGTTGAATATTTTTTTCTCGTTGAGTGTGACGCACCGGCGCGAGAGGCTTTCGAGTTCGTCGACGGGCCGGGTCTCGATCAGCTCCATGTAATCGAGCTTCGGTTTGAAGACCAAAATATCGCCGGTGTTGTCTTTTCGTTTGACGGCGATGTGGATCTGGTTCATGGACATCACTTCGGCCAGTCGGATATCGAGCCGGCCGAGACTGTTGCCGGTGCCGATGATCAGGCCGTCGGCCATGCAGGAATAAGGCGTGGCGATCGGGATATAGCAGACGATGTCCAGCTCGTGGCGTCCCCAGGTCGCATCGAGTTCGCGAAGCGCGGCCTTGCCGATCCGCCAGCCGAGCACGTTCCACGGGCCGACATGTCCGTGCATGCGTTCGCACGCCTGCCACCAGTCCTCGGGTTCCTGTCCCTGGTTCCAGGGGTTGTCACCGGCCGAGGAGCGGACCGTCTGGCCGACTGCGACCGGGTCGTGACTGTGATCGGTATGCGCTAAAACCGTAATCGTCAAAATAGTGACAGCGCTGATCATAATCATTACGAACATGAATTTCTTCATTTTTCAACCTTTCAACAAATTAATCACTTCACTTCAAACGTGCCTATATGTTTTTCGTTGCGCAAGCGCATTCTTACGATGATACCTTTTCGTTTCTTCGGGCTGTACCATGTTTCTTTTGGGACGGGATAATTTTTTAGTCGCATCTGCCATTCGTCAAACTCCGGCCCGACACTGAAGATAACCCATGTCACCGGAGAAACCGAAGGATCTTTATGCCATTGCCCCTGCTCCCGATCGGTACTGCTTTTCTGAGGAAACCTGTCAGGGACCCACAATCTCGACCTCAGTGGTTTTATCGGCCCGTTATTCTGGATCAACTCGCCGACCGCCCAGTATTTATACGTGTGTCCCGGGCTGAAACGGTCTTCCATGCCGGTCGATTGGCCGTCTTCGTCGGGTTCGGGCAGATACCCCAATCGAACCAGTTCCGGGGGAAGCTGGTGGTCTTCCCACTTCGCGGCGCAGTCCGTACGGCACGGCGGATGGTCCTGATAGCGCGAACCGCCCAGGGTTTTATCGTCGGTCATATACATTTCCAGGCCGATCGCGATCTGTTTCAAATCGCAGTTGGTCGCCGTGACCATAGCAATCAGTTTGGCCCTGCCGAGAACCGGTACCATCACGGCCATGAGAACGCCGATGATGGAAACAACCACCAGAAGTTCGACCAGCGTAAAAGCGGTTTTCTTCATAAGATTACCCGCATTTTTAATATGCGAAAAAGTTATTTCATTTTTAATCGCAGCCGTTGAGTCCGGCGACATTTTCGAGCCATTGATCGGCCAACTCGGCCATGTCTTTGAAATCGACTTTGTAATCCTTGTTGACATCGGCTGCGAGATTGCCGCGTCTGTAGCCGTGGTCGGCGATGACCAGGCCGTTGCCGTCATAGTTCATTACCAGTAAACGATACCCTTTTGTCGGATCCTGCGGATAGCCCGGCGCCTTCTGGTCCATGATGCCGACAATATCGATCTGGCCGGTCGGGCAGGGGTAGCGTAAAAAACCTTCGCCGCGGCAGAGGACGACCGGGAAGGTCAGTCCGTTGGCGTCGGCAACGGTGACGGTGCTGTTTTGTCCCCAGTTTTCGGGATTGGTGATATTGACGTCTTCGATCCTGACCAGCCGGGCCTGGTAGTATTCGCCGCCGGTCATTCGCGTGGGATCGAAAATCTCATTGTTTGATGAATCCTTCAGTTGATAAAGTTTTACCGGCTCAGGCTGCGGCAGACCGACCGCCGGTTTAACCAGTTCAATAGTGAAATTGTTAGCGTCATCGATTTCATGATTTTCGTTAATGTTGAGTTTGCCGGCGTAAAAAAGATGTTTTCCGATCAGCCGGATGCGGTCGCCGGGCTGAAAAATATAGCCGGTGTTCGGATCGCGGTTGATTCTGCATATCTCCGAGAGCCACTGTTCATTCGTGTAGTTTTCATAGCCGGGACCGTTGCTGTAATTCTGGCCTATCCAGCAGAAGGTTCCGGCGTGGTCGGCGCCTTCGCCCTGGACGAAAATTTCCCATTCGCCGCCCATTTCCCATTGAGCAATGATATCGTTCGGGGCGGGATTGAGCCACTGCTCGGGGCTGTTCAAAAGGATGCCTTCGAGGATCACTTTTTCAATGCCTAAATCAGTGAAAGAACTTGATCCGTCGGGATTGACCGCCTGAAATTCCCAGTGGGTCACCGGCACCGGATCGGCCATACACAACGAGTTCAATAAAATCAGACCAATAATCGACACTACAATTCTTTTCATCATTTTTTGCTCCTTTGCGCATAATAATTATTTTTTCGTATTACTATTACATAAAAATAACAAATTCGTGTTACTTGTCAAAGAAAAAAATATTTAAAATTCAAAATTACAGTCCGATGAAAACGATTGCCACGCCGCACAGCAGAATCGTCGCGCCGGCGATTGCGTGGGAGTACCGCTGCATTTTTTTCATCGGGATAAAACTAAAACCTTTCACACCTAAAGCGACGATAATCAGCATGGTGCCAATTGTCACGACCGAGAAAACGGCGGTTACCATTAACAGACCCGCCCAACTGTTCTGCGAGGCCGGATACATGAGCATGGGAATCAGCGGCTCGCAGGGTCCGAAGACGAAGATGACAAAGAGCACCCACGGCGTGATATTGGTTTTTGCGTGCTGGTTATGGACGTGCATGTGCTCGGCGGTGTGGACGTGCTCATGAGCATGTTCGTGGTCGTGATCGTGGTTCGGTGTCTGGTCATGCTCGTGATCGTCTTCGTGAAAATGGCCGTGTGTGTGCGGCTTGTTGCGGATGGCGTTTCTCACACCCCAGATGAAGTACGCCAGGCCGAACGCGATCAGAAGCCACGCAGCGACCGTGCCGCGGTTGGATTCGAACAATTCCAGCCTGTTCAAGGCCAGACCCAGCGCCACCCCGAGCAGGCCGAGGACGACCGAGCTGAATACATGACCGATACCGCAAATGAAAGTGATGAGCATGGTTTTGACCATCGACCATTTGCGCGACCACGACATCATCACAAAGGGCAGGTAATGGTCCGGACCGAAAAGTGTGTGGAAAAAACCGATCGACGCCGCGGCGATCATCAACGCACCGATGCCGGCCGCCGAATCGCCCGCCGCGGTGTGAAAATGCTCATCGCCGACAAGCGAATGGGCGAACCGTTCGAAGGCCGGTATGACATCAAAAAGATTTGTCAAAAGTTCCATGCGCATAAAAATAACAAAATAATATTACCCTGTCAAATGTAATATCTATAATTTACGATTTTTTACATTTCGGGTTTGAATTTAAATCCACCTGCGGACCTTCTTTTTGTAGGCGAGGTACTTAGAGGCGAAAACTTTTTCCATATTTTTTTCTTCAAAGCGGATAAATACCCTATCCATAATCACCGCGAAAATAATCGGGGGGATAAACGTCCAGATCGTTCCTAACAGCACAGAAATGCCGAATAACAACATCGTCATCCCGAGATAAACGGGGTGCCTGCTGATTTTGAAGGGTCCTTTGGTTTGAAGGGAGGTCGGATCCTCGAACGGCTTGATCGTTGTCCTGTTGTTCTTGAAGATTCGGTCGGCCCAGACATTAAGATAAGAACCAATCACAATGAGTAGCCCTCCGAGATATGTATACGGGGGATAAATGATTCTTTTCGCGGGTATGAAATGAACCGCTATGGTTAAAACGATAAAAATTAATAAATAAGCTGGCGGTAAAAGCTTACTTTTCATAGGCTGTTTCCACAATAAAAACCGCAATCATAGCAAATAGCACGGAATAATCAACTATTTGTAAGAAAAAATTCAGTATTGACGGGTACTTAACTTGTTTATTGACAAGCAAATACAGCGGTTTTTGGCGAAAAGAGAAAAAATATTTAAATTTTGTTAGAATTTTCGAAAAAAATGCTTGCATAATCCGCAAAGAGCTGTATAATTAATAATGTAAATTAGATTATCTTTTCTTCTTTTACAACTTGGTTCGTGAGGTAGTTGAGATTCTTAATAAACATGTAATATATATTTGTAGAAGCTATCTCACAAGCCGGAGCTAAAAAGCCCCGGCTTTTTTTATGCGCACGCGACGTTCGTTCAATTCGTAAGACATTTTTCTTTCGACTTGATACATCCGCTATGCAGGTTACTAAATTTATGCGGGTTAGTCACAATAACAAGAAAACAGGAAGAATACAGTCAAGGATTTAAGATATTTGAACCAGGATGGTATGTGCTGTTACTTTTGAAAAACAGGACCGTTATCCATGGTGATTGTAACATCGAAGTTCATCAAGTTGTTGACGAGTT
>CAZNET010000112.1:6302-7571 GCA_964571885.1 uncultured Pirellulales bacterium | reverse complement strand
CGGAAATAATAAAGATGATGAAGATCCCTCGGTAAGCCAGGTAAAGCATCATGAAAAATACGTTAAGGATCCCGAAGACAAGAAGCGCGATCAAATCAGCCGCCAAGGATTCGGGGTCTTCGTAACGTGTATAGACAGAGATCCAGATATAATTGACGATCATCAGAATCAGAAAAAAGATGGAGCGGTTCTTCGGAGCGTCACGGCCTTTCTTTTTGAACAGATAGATCAGTTCAATAATGACAAAAAACGCAAAGAACAAAATCATCCAATCCATTATCTATTCCTGCGGGCTCTCGATACTTCTTTTCCTGCTGCTCAGGCCGAGCAGTTTTTTCGCGGTCAGATAATAGATCCATGCGAAGATAACCGGGCCGAAGAACATCGTCATTTCCCAATGAAATTCTTTAATATTGAAATACCCTTCTATTATCGGAGAAAAGGCGTCGACCAAACCTGAGCAGGATCCCCATATAACCGTAGAGACGATCATTAGCATGCCTTTGCTGACGTATTCATTTCGCTTCGGGCTGAATCCCTCTTTGATCAATACATATCTGCTGATGAAAACATAAACCGGAATGACTGTCAGAGAAAACATGAAAACGAATAAGACATGATATATCCTCAAAAAAGATAAGCCTTGTTCTTGTACCATCTTTTCAATGTGAGTACCTATCACCAAATAAATCATAAACGCGATACAGAAGATCAGCGTACCAACGGTTCTCTTGATATTGAATTCGTTCTTTTCCTTCAGCAGGCGGACGCCGTAATACAGCGCGATTGCTCCGGGCAGTGACACTAAGGGCAGAAAGACGAACATAACGATCAGGTCCCCCGGATTGAAATTGATGATTAACTCATATACCGGTATGATGATACTGAAGGACAGCCACCCGCCGCCGATGAGTATCGCGATTGCCGCCACGATCTTCAATAAACCGATCTTTTTCATGGGTAACCTCTCAAATTAATTGTCTCTATCAAAGCAAAGTTCGGTCGGATTGTCAATAGGAAAATTCGTCACTGGTCGCTCGTCGCGTGATGTCATTTCGACCGAAGCAATATACAATATTGCGCAGTGGAGAAATCTGACGACAGTCACCCTGAGCCTGTCGAAGGGTCTGTTTAATGAGGAAGTTCCTTATCAATAGATCCCTCGACTCACTGCGTTCGCTCGGGATGACCCGCAGACTGTCTCCTAATTAATCTATCTTTGTGTCCTCTGTGTCTTCCCTGTCCGCCATAGCATTGGCGACGGCGGAT
>CAZNET010000112.1:0-6292 GCA_964571885.1 uncultured Pirellulales bacterium | reverse complement strand
ATGTGGCTATACATACGTCGCTGGTCGCTCGTTACTCGTCTCTTGAAACCCTAAAATAAATCGGGGGACTAAATAAACATACTTCCGCAATTTTTCATTTGCTTGCATCCCGATCCATCGGGGTTGATTTTTGATATTTAATTTTTTTCGAAAGGAACCATTATGCCTCATCCGCACACATCACGAACGAACAACGAAGCGAACGAAGCCGATATTCTCACGAAGGACGAATTTCTCGAACGCCAGAAACAGCAGATGTCACCGGCGGAGTTTACGCTGTTTCGGATCGTCTTCGAGACGGTGATACAGCGCAACCTTGACCCACTGCGACAAACCTATATCTCGATCAAGGATTAAAGTTGGAAACGGGATTCTGCAATTTTGCTTTTTAGATTTGCTTGCATGCCGATCCATCGGGTTTGATTTTTAATTTTTTTCAGGAGATTAATCATGTCAACGAAACTCACCAAACGTCAGAGGGATTTTCTCAACGACCTGTTCTATTGTGAAATGGAGGAAAAGGATGTGTTCGGCAAACACAAAATCGAAAAGCAAACCTTTCAGCGGTGGCTCAGTGACACCGCCTTTACGCGCGCGTTCGATGAACATGTCAAGACCGCAAACATGCTCGATCAGGCGTACCTGATCCGTTACGGCAGGCAGGCCGTGAGCAACCTTATTGAACTGACAAAGCCTGCCAATGGTCATTCCAACCGCCAGGCGTGCCTGGACGTCATCGGCCTGGCACAGAAACTCGCCGACAAGCCTGCCGCCGAACCCCAGACCGGGGACGAACCGGACATCGACACCGAGGCCGCTTCGAAACTCCTCGAAGCAATGACCAGGGAAAATACTCCTTGACCAAAGCACCGTGACTATCAATAATACTTTTGTATAAAGAGTTATAATCAATCAGGTAGGATGGGCTTTAGCCCATGCTGATTCCTTATTTAGGTTTAGTTGTATTAATTGGAGATTGAAATGTCATTCGAGAAAGAACAGTATTTTAAAGAATTAACGAATTTCAAAAATAACGGCATAACAATCAGATCGTACTTTGGACAACGGTGGTTCATTATGAAAATCCTTATCATCATTGTCGGAATCTATTTGTTGTTCAGCAAGGATACAGCAACGAAAACAATCGGCGGCATGTTATTGGGATATATTTTGGGAGCAGTCAGTACAAGCATTCGCAATTTTCTGGTAACAAGAAAATACTGGAATTTTCAAAAAGAAGTTGTTGATTGGGAAAAAGTAGAAGAAAGTGTTAAGTTAACTTAAAATTTCAATTGTTATAGATTCCTTATCGGGGATTGCATCATGACGGGTTATCGTCGAGCGATATTTGAAGGCGGGTATTACTTTTTTACCGTTGTCACTCACAAACGGTGGAAGATATTTCATAACGAAAAAACAAAACATCTGCTCAAATCGGCGTTTCATCATGCCAAACAAAAACATCCTTTTGAAACGATCGCGATGTGCCTGCTGCCGGACCATTTGCATTGCATCTGGAAGCTGCCCGAGGGTGACGCGGATTTTTCGATTCGCTGGTCGACGATAAAGAGCACGTTCACAACGTTGTATCTTTCAGAGAACAGCAAAGAGTCGCCTGTAAGCGCTTCGCGTAAAAGCAAACGCGAACGGGGCGTCTGGCAGCGGCGTTTCTGGGAGCACCAGATACGTGACGAAACCGATCTTCATCGGCATGTCAATTACATTCATTACAATCCGCTCAAGCACGGCCTGGTAAAAACGCTTGACGACTGGCCGTGGTCAACATATCATAAATTTGTTCATGAGGGCTTTTATGGCAAGGCGAACTGGGATACGATCGTGCAGACCATCGACGGTATCACCGCCGGTGAATGATATTCATCAGCATGGGCTAAAGCCCATCCTACAAATCCAAACGATTCACCCGTATTAATATGAGGAGCATTGAATGACAGAACAACTGGAAAACCAAAAAGAGGACATAAGTATATTTAAAAAGCCTATCTTCTGGTTAATAGGACTGATCGCATTTTTGTGTCTCATCCTATTACTTTTTCCCGTTCTTAACTCCGCAAGAATACACAGTATGGAAGCGCTTTGTTTGACTAAAATGAAAAAAATAGGTAAAGCTTTAAAGCAGTACTCTTATGAAAACGATTCCACCTATCCTGATCCAAATAAGTGGTGTGATTTGTTAATCCAGAACAGTAACGGCATACTTGAACCAGAAGACTTTGCTTGCCCTTATGCCAAAAACAAATCCAAATGTAACTATGCGTTAAATCCATATTGCACACCGGATTCAAATGGTGATGTCGTATTATTGTTTGAGACAAATGCAGGATGGAATCAGTTCGGAGGTCCCGAATTGCTGAATAGTACGCACCACACATTTTGCCCATCTTGCTTTCGTATTCTGTACAATTACGGTTATGCCTATTGGGAAACAATCGAGGACCCGAATCAACTTAGATGGAAGGATTGAATCTGCAAGATGTACTCGCAGAAATGTAGGATGGGCTTTAGCCCATGCTGATTCCCTATCGGGGATTGCATCATGACGGGTTATCGTCGAGCGATATTTGAAGGCGGGTATTACTTTTTTACCGTTGTCACTCACAAACGGTGGCAGAAATATAGGATGGGCTTTAGCCCATGCTGATGAATCAATAAGCCGAAAGGGATTCTATAATTTTTCATTTTTATTTTTTACTTTTGATTTTAGACTGCTCTGTGGGATAATGGACGAAACGAAACCTTTTTTTAGGAGACGATCATGGAAACGCAAGGGCAGTCACAGGGCAAAGACAAGGGATACGACCCGGCGGATTATTCGTTGTTTCGGATGGCCGAGCATTTCTATTCGAGGCCGATGCTGCCGGTCACAATCCTGGTCTGGATCTGGTTTCTGATCTTTTTAGGCATCGAAATCTGGGCGGCGTCGGCGTTCTGTAAGGCAAGCGAAACGCAGAACCAAATCATGTACGCCGCGATTTTTATCTGCGTCTTTCAGTTCTTTATCCTGATCAAGGTCTTCAGTTGGCAGTTCATCCACCGCGACAACATCAAACAAGACATCCGCCGCCTAGAGAACAAGATCGACGAAATGAAACAGTAAAAATCGTGCCGCTGAACCGAAATGTTTGCTTTACTGTGGTCTTTAGCGCAAAGCGACTGGTAACGGATGCTTTTTCACGTGAATAGCGACCCGATTTTTCTGCTTTTCGGCGTCTTCGAGCGGCACCAAAACATTCGGTATTTACGGTGTTTTTTCGTGACATCGGCCCCTCGTGTCCTCATTTTCACTAACATTCGATAATTCCAAAAGTTACAAACACAAATCACCTGAAAAAAGCGGGTTTTTTTCTTGACTTGGCCCACAAATGAGGTATACTGGAATCATATTATAGACATAGGAGGTGGACAATGCGGCTTTGGGCCACCAGAATGAAATTTATTTCAAAAGGGAGCATTTCTGCGCTTCCGCATCTGATTAGGAGGATCTAAAAATGTATCAAGTCAAAGCAAATCTTATCGTTTCAACCCTTATTGTTAATTTCATTGCTTTTTCAATTGGTGTCGCTGCGCCGCTGGACGATACTTTTACGTACCAGGGGCGGCTGACCGATGCCAATCTGGTCGCAGACGGACCGTACGATTTTCTGTTCAGTCTTTACGACGCCAATGACGGTGGTTTCCAGGTCGCTTCGCCTGTCAACGTCAATGAAGTCGAAGTGATCGACGGCTACTTCACGGCCGAATTGAGCTTCGGTTCCGCGGCATTTGCCGGCGACGAGCGCTGGCTGCAGGTCGCGTTAAGGCCCGGCTGGCAGGAGGATCCCAACGCCTATACCTTTCTGTATCCGCGTCAACGGATCACCGCGACGCCTTATTCGCTGTACACCAAAACAGCCGGCGATATTAAACTGCCCTATACCGCATCGACATCCACAGCTTCGAATGCCGTGTATATTACCAATACCGGCACGGGCAAAGCGATCGTCGGTATCGGTCAGAACAACGACGGTGTCACCGGCTCGTCCGAAACGCCTAACAGAAGCGGCGTTTTCGGCTATAACGACACCGCCGGCGGCTATGGTGTATTCGGCTCGAGCAACGACGGTATCGGTGTCTTCGGTCATACCCACGGCAGCGGCACGGCCGGCTTCTTCGAGATCACCAATCCGTCCAGCGCGAACAACGCCTTGTACGTTACGACCGACGGCAACGGCATCGCTTTGAAAGCAACCGCAACAAAGACAGGCAACATCAATAACTATGCCGGCTACTTCGAAGCAGCCGGTGACAATGGCGTTGGTATTTATGCAGAGGGAAAAGGATATCTGAGTAAGGGATTGTACGCCAAAGTTATCGACGCCAACGGCACTAATTACGCCGTCTATGGTGAAAACGACAACGGCGACGGTTACGCAGGCTACTTTGAAGGCCGAGGTTACTTCAGCGGCGATGTCGGCATCGGCACCAGCACACCTTCGGCCCCGTTGACCATCAAGCCGATTATCGGGACCGATATCGAATTCGAATCCGGTTCCTCAAATGCCGATATCATGGCTTCCAATGAACTCAAAATAGGAACAAAAATGCCTTTTTCGCTTTCCTTTATGACAGACAACCAATATCGTATGACGATTAAAGGCGGCGGCGATGTCGGCATCGGTACAACGTCACCATCGGAAAAACTCGACGTTGACGGCAATGCCCATGTCACCGGCGAGTATAAAAAAGCCTATACTACAGGAACAAAAAATAATGCCACACCGATTGCGTACGGCTTTGTTAACGATAACGCAACCATAGGGTCGGGAACGCCGAATTTCTCCGTTTCGTGGGATTCATATTCCCAACGCTACGAGATCACGATCACCGGCGAAAATTTTTATTACCAGGACTATACCACGATCGTCACCCCGTCAGGGTCCTCGCCGGCGATCGCGACGACCGGCAGTGTCAGCGGTAAACTGCTCGTCAAGATCTACAACCTCAGCGGCACACCCATGCAGGAAGATTTTCAGTTTATAACCTATAAACCTTAAACAGGACTATTTAATAATGAAAGGCGATAAATATGAACGGCAAAAGAGTACAACTCGTCACAGGGGTGCTCATTTTGTCACTGTTGGTCGTGCTGCCGGCGACACCGATGGGCAGCGCGATGACCTACCAAGGCAGACTGCTCGATGCCAACTTTGTGGCGGATGACACTTACGATTTTCAATTTAAACTTTATGACGCCAATACCGGCGGTATGCAGTCAGGCGGTGACGTCAATGTGCCGAATGTGGAGGTGATCGACGGCTATTTCACGGTCGAGCTCGACTTCGGAACATCGCCCTTTACCGGCGACGCCCGCTGGCTCGAAATCGGCGTCCGTCCCGGCGACACGAACGACCCGAACATCTATACCGTTCTCGATCCGCGTCAGGAGATCACGGCGAGTCCTTACGTGCTGTATGCGACAAACGCAAAAGACGCCGATACCGTGGACGGCTACCACGCCGGTAACAGCTACGACCAGATACCGATCAACAACAATATCCGATGCAATGGTCTCAACGCCGACCGCCTCGACGACGAGGACGGTTTTTATTATCTGCAATGGAACAACCTGATAGGCCTGCCCGCGGGGTTTAACGATGGAACTGACGATGAAGGCGTCACGGCTGTTAATGCCGGTACCGGTTTATCCGGAGGAGGAACTTCCGAAAGTGTCACGCTCAATGTGAACTTCAGCGGTTCAGGCTCCGCCAACACCGCCTCACGTTCCGATCACTCACATGACAGCCGATATTATACCGAAACCGAACTCAATACCAGCGCAGGAGGCGGCCAGGTACACTGGAACAACATTACGAGTAAACCGGCAGGATTTGCCGATGGTATCGACAACGCCGGTGACAGTGACTGGGTTATTCTTGGCAGCACGATCTACTCAGGTGTTTCCGGCAATGTCGGCATCGGCATCACCGGCCCGACGCAAAAGCTGCATGTCGCAGGCAATATAAGAGCCACCGGCAGTCTTTATGAAGGCTCGACACCGCTTAGCAGTAAGTACCTCGGCATTGCGTCCACAGCGGCAAATTCGGATACGGTTGACGGCAAACACGCATCGGATTTCGTCTCATCGTCGCTGGTGGGAAGCGTCAATGTCTACGAACGCAGCAGTACCGCCGAGACCCTTATGACGATGACTTCGCCGGGCTGGTCGTTGACGACTGACGGCGATACAGACAACGATCATACATTGATTCTTTCGACCACAAGCCAGGTAGCC
>CAZNET010000111.1:0-7599 GCA_964571885.1 uncultured Pirellulales bacterium | reverse complement strand
TTGATTCGAATGACCGTAAATGCATTTGTGGATGCGGGACGGTTAATCGCTCGGATTTGATAACTTCTCGGCCATACAAAAGAATGTCAAGATCGATGGTTCGTGACGACCATTTTTCGCTGCGCAACCTGCCGAGATCGTTTTCGATTTGTATCAGGCATTGCAATAAATCCTGTGGCATTAGTTTTGTTTCTACCTCAGCGACTGCATTTAAGTAATCCTGCTGGTCCAGATCGGCCAACGGTTTTGTCTCGATAATATCACTAATCCGGACAAATTCGATTCCGTCGGTCTGCTCAATCAATTTTGCAGCCTCCTTAAGGTGCCTTTTTCGGTCACCGACATTACCGCCAAGGCCGATATATGCTTTTTGCCAATCCATCAGCTTATTGATTTAATGCGATCCAGAGCCTTTTTGACATTTTCAGGCAGGCCGAACGCCGTCAGGCGGAAATAACCTTCACCCGCAGAGCCGAAACCGGCACCTGGCGTCCCGACCACATGCGCCTTGTTAAGTAACGTATCGAAAAATTCCCACGACCCCATACCGTTGGGGGTTTTGAGCCAGATATACGGTGCGTTGACCCCGCCGTGAACCGTATAACCAATGTCACTTAAGGTCTCGCGGATCCGTTTCGCGTTGCCCATATAAAGATCGATTGTCTTTTGAATCTGTTTTTTACCTTCACTGGAATAAATCGCTTCGGCGCCCCGCTGAGTAACATAAGACACACCGTTGAACTTGGTACAGTGTCTTCTTCTCCAGAGCGGATTCAGTTCGGTTGCGCTGCCGTCTTTGGTATAGGCCTTCAATTGTTTCGGCACAACCGAATACGCGCATCTGACACCTGTAAAACCCGCCGTCTTGGAGAAGCTTCTGAATTCGATCGCAACCTCTTTTGCCCCCTTGACTTCATAGATCGAATGAGGAATCGACTCATCGGATATAAATGCTTCATAAGCGGAATCATAGAAGATCACTGCTTTATTTTCTTTTGCGTAACTGACCCATTTTTCTAATTGGTCCTTTGTCGCGACCGCGCCGGTCGGATTGTTCGGGTAGCATAAATAGATCATGTCAACTTTTTGTTTGGGCAGGTCGGGAACAAAATTATTTTCCGCGTTACAGGGCATATACACGATATTTTCATATCTGCCTTTTTCCGCTGCTCCGCCGGTTCGCCCTGCCATAACATTGGTATCGACATAGACCGGATAGACCGGATCCGATACCGCTACGGCATTATCGATTCCAAAAATTTCCTGCATGTTTCCGGTATCGCACTTGGCTCCATCGCTGACGAAAATCTCGTCGAGATCGATGTCGGCGCCCCTGCTGGTGTAGTCGTTTTCGCGAATCGCCTTTCTCAGGAAATCATATCCGACACCCCCGTCGTCATATCCCTTGAAACTTTCGATCGAGCCCATCTCCTCAACCGCCTTGTGCATCGCCTCGATGACCGCCGGTGCCAGCGGCTGGGTCACATCGCCGATACCCATACTGATAACGGTCGCATCCGGGTTTTCCCTTGTAAATGCCCGTCTTCTTTTGCTGATTTCAGGAAATAAATATCCTGCCTGCAATTTTAGAAAATTTTCGTTCACTAATGCCATAACTGTTTTCCTGAATTAAACTTATCGATTTTTATTGCCAGTTACAAAGCGATTATTGTATGGCTGAATGGCCTATCAGTCAAGTTTATTAGCCGAATTAACATTCCCTGAATAAAGTTTTGACTCTGCGGTTGACGAATAAAGAAAAGAATTTGAAAACAAAAAACCGAATTCCTACTAAATGGGGGCATTTAATGGATTTTAATAAATCCAAAAGCCAACAAAACAGTGGTTTGACTGAACAGGAAAAGAAATCACTTCTTTCCGAGCCAGGCCGGCTTTGGCGATTAATTCAGTGGTTTTGGGCACTTTTCCGATATTGCATGGAATGACTAATCCTGCCAAATTTGCGGCTCAAAACTGCCGTGTGACCAGTATTCGATACGATAAGGTTTGATCTCGACCACACCATAATTCGGGTCATCGGGACCTTTGAAATACTGATCCATCATATCCGTCCAGAAACCATAACGTGTTTCTTTGTCTGTTAACAGACGAGCCTTCCCCTGAACCTGGATATAACTTGAATCTTGCATTGGATCGGTCACGCCGCAGGTCAGGTGCACTTCGGGATTATTCTTGATCTGTAATACTTTTCGGGCGTTGACAAACGTCGCGAATCGCATCATCAAATCTTCCTGGCCGTGAATCATCACATACCTGCCCCAGGGTTTGCCGTCTTCGGTAATCGTACAAAATACCGACAAAACAGGCTCTTTAATCAGGTTATAGATTTTTCTCTCTAATTCTGTCATGACTAATTCCCTTCATTTATTTATTTAATGATATCATAACAATATCTATAACCTAAAGGGCTGGCTATGAAAACAATAAATCCGATTTTTTTAGATCGATACTCCATTATGCTGATTACCTATTTGACAAACCTGAACAAATATCCTATAATCCCCTTTAAAAATTAATGGGGTTGTTTATGAAGAAATCGAAGTTTCACCGTCACCTGATTTTCGTATTATTCTTAATCGTGTCGATTAATTTCAGTTTTGCCTATTCTGCGGTATTTTACATTAGTCCAACAGGAAACGACAACTGGTCCGGCAAAATTGAAAATCCAAACGCGGATAAAACCGACGGGCCGTTGAAATCTCTGGCCGGCGCGCGCGATGCTGTGCGAAAACTGAAATCTAAAGGCAAACTCACCGAACCGATAACGGTTTATATCATGAACGGCACGTACTATCTGACCGAACCGGTTGTTTTCACGCCGAAGGACAGCGGCACAAAAGAGTGCCCGATCGTTTATCAAGCGTATAAAGACGCCAGGCCGGTTTTTAATGCGGGCAAAGAAATCAAGGGTTTTCAGAAAGTTAAAGACGGCCTCTGGAAAACCAAAGTTAACCGGAAATTCGAACAGCTCTATATCAACGGTAAACGTGCGGTTCGAGCCAAGGAACCCGACGAAGGATATTTTTATATCGAAAAAATAAATGAGAAAATTTTAGGCGATGCCAGATCACGCCGGGCCGAAGCGGAACATACCATTGAGGTCAAACCTGAAGTGTTGGCACCACTGAAAGGTCTCGATAAAGATGACGTTACAAGTGTCGCTTTTTTGGTCTATCATAAATGGGATACGACCAAACGGTACATCGAAAAGGTTGATTTTGACAATAACACCTTCACCATAAAAGGCACAAAACTGCGTCACTGGAATCCTGTCAGTGCCCAAAATCACTTTTTTATCGAAAACTACAAAGCCGCTCTGGATAGTCCGGGCGAGTGGTTTCTGGATAGAGATGGTTTTTTGCATTACAAACCGCGCGTCGACGAAAAGATAAGTAAAACAACTGCAATCGCTCCTTTCACCGAGAAATTTCTTGTTTTTGATGGTGATCCGGAGAACGTTAATCATGTTGAGCACATTACAATCAAGGGATTATCGTTCCAATACTCAGGTTACACGATGCCCCGCAGCGGTGTCGAACCGGCGCAGGCGGCCAATGACACAGGGGCGACGATTATGATCACCGGCGGTCGGCATATTAATTTCGAGGACTGCCAGATCGCCCATACCGGTCTTTATGCCATCGAATTTAAGCATGGATGTCGTGACTGCAGCGTCGAGGGCTGTGAACTCTTTGACCTTGGCGGCGGCGGTGTAAAGATGGGCGGCAGTTCAAATCCCGACAGCAGCCGATTTACAAAAAAAATTACCGTTCATAATAATATCATCCAGCAAGGCGGACGGCTCTTCCCCGCGGCGGTGGGCGTCTGGAGCGGCCACAGCAGCGACAACAGGATCACGCATAACCGGATCAACGATCTTTACTACACCGGCGTTTCGGTCGGCTGGCGATGGGGATTTGGCAGAAGCCCTTCCAAGCGGAACACCATCGCTTACAATCATATCTATGATATCGGCCAGGGTGTGCTCAGTGACATGGGCGGCGTTTATACGCTCGGCAAATCCGAGGGAACGGTCGTTCATAACAATGTCGTCCACGATGTCAGTGCCTACGCATACGGTGGATGGGGGCTTTATACCGACGAAGGTTCGACCGGCATCGTCCTGACGAATAACCTCGTTTACCGCACCACCCACGGCGGATTCGATCAGCACTACGGCAAAGAAAATGTCATTAAAAACAATATCTTCGCATTCGGCCGCGATTTTCAGGTCAGACGAAATGATAAAGAAAAACAGCATTCCTCGTTCATCTTTACCAACAACATTGTCTATTTCGATCAAGGCAAAGTGCTCGGCGGCGACTGGGGGATATCCAACGATTCGTGGTACAAGCTCAACAACAATCTTTACTATAATGCAAAAGGCGACACTTATAACTTTGACGGTAAGACATTCAAACAATGGCAGGCAACCGGCCAGGACGCTAATTCGATCATCGCCGACCCGAAATTCGAAGCTCCTTACAACGACAACTTCAAACTAAGCGAAGACTCCCCCGCCTCAAAGATCGGATTCGTCCCCTTCGACTACTGTCTCGCAGGACCCATGAAATAATAATTCTTTTCGTTCGTTCTATTTAAAAAGTATCCGATTCTTTCAGCCCATGAAATGAAAGACAGGAAGTCTGCGCGCACTACTAAATAAAAAAACTGGACTAGGTCGCGGAGGGAGGGAAGGGAGGAGAAAACCCTAGTCCAGCGTTGAAGCCGGTATCATAACGATTCAAGAGTAAATTGCAAACAAAACTGTGTTCGTTTATGATTGTTTTTAGGGATTTTCCAAACTTCATAAAACAACAAATCTAATCTTTAGTGTCATTGCCATCTCGAGAATGAATTCACCCACACGATGATTTCCTATCGTTTAATTTGTTTTAGTCGTAAGGTCTTAAGGTCGCTTCATTCCGTTCTATTGGGATTGAGTGATGCTTAAAATTATTCGATAACCAGACCAAGATGTGTTGCGGTTTTCCTGAAAAGATCACACCAGATCAACGCATCTTCATTTTTTGCCGAGGCCTTGACTTTCATCGGCGGATAAGCCTCTTTAGCAATGGTGAAAAGAATATTCTGGGCAAGCTGCAGGTCCATTTCCGGCACGAGTTCTCTGAAGATCCTCAGCGCATTTTCGATCATTTCCAGAAGGTCGATATCGTCCGGCGACTGCTCGAACATTTCCATCAGATCATTGACCTTTGACGAAGCCTCGAATCGCAGTGTTTCGGTGTCAAGCTGCAACGACAATCTCGCCGCCTCATCGGTCAGTTCCTTGAGCCGCGTGATATCCATTTCCTCGGCCTCAATGACTGCACACAGGTCTTGATTAACGATAAATTCCGCCGGTGCCGACAAAGCCTTCGGCAGGTTCATGTTCATATTACGGAGCATCAGCATGATTGGGTAATTATGTTCGTAGATGTGCCGGAATGTCCGCTCGACTTCTTCCCATGTGTCACTCAAAAGCTCATAAACCATCCGCCGCTGCTCATCCTTAAACAGGTGCCAGATGGAATAATTATGACCGCTGAACCGGACATTCATCAGATTCATAACCGCGTTGGAATCCCCTTTGTAAAAAGCCTCCTCAAGGTTTTGTCGCATTTGACTGAATTCTTTTTTTGACATTGGTGAGGTAAGCGCCGTAAAAAGATTATGGCCTCCCATATGCAGCGTGGCGAAATCGACACTCTGTTTTTCCCAGACGATATTGGACCGGATATGAGCCCTGCCGGTGGCCAGAATATGCGTTCCTGCCGTCGCGCTTTTATAATCCTCCATCGACGCTGTATAGCAGTAAATTTCCTGACCGTTCTCGACAGAATCCTCAAAAACAGAACTTAAGGCAAAATGAGCTCCTACGCGGAATAAATCGATTCTCGCCGGCTCGACATACTTTTCATAGATGTCCTGACCATCGGTCAAATTCGGAACATTGGAAGGTGCTTCTTGGAGGATCATCTTAAACTGATCAAGCAGATCTGTTCCTGTCATCTCCTGGTATAACTGCATGGCACGAGCGGCATAAAGCATCACTTGAACGGTCTCGATCCCCGACAGATTATCGAAAAACCAGCCGCAGCTTGTGTACATCAGCATTGCCATCCGCTGCATCTCCAGCAGCTTGAGAAAGCGGACTTTGTCTTCCCGGCTTAGCTCGTTGACTTTCAGCCGTTTGATAAATTGCTCCACATTTTCTTCAGAACGGTTCTCAATCAACTCTATGTATCTGTTTCGAACCTGCCAAGGATCGGTACAAAAAGTGGATTGTTCGGCTTCGTAAAATTCAGCGAGCCTGTCACGCAGCATATCCAGAGCATTTCTCAGAGGCTCTCGCCACTGCTGTTTACCTGAGAGCGATTGGTTACCGCAGCAGCCGCAGTTGTTTTTCCATCGCTCGACACCGTGAATACAACTCCAGGAGCTGTTTTCAATAATCTTCACTTCATGGGTGGGCGGGAACTTTTCCAGATACTCACCGTAGATGGTCACCTTTGCCAGGTCGTTGGCCTTGATATGGTACAGGCAATACGCCAGGGCCATATCACCGTAACGATGGTGATGACCGAATGATTCTCCGTCGGTCGCGATATGCACGAGCTGGCTGGAATTGCCGTCATCAATGAACGATGCGATGAGGCGATCGGAAAAATCCTCCCCACTGTGCAGCAATCCCCCGTAAGCAACATCTTGGGCAACCGCACCGTTGTAAAAGAACAAGCTGATGCTTCTTCCGGATGGCAGCTTGCAGAGATAGGGCATCGTAGTATCGAGGTTCTCTTCAGTAATATCTTGCCATTTATCGCTGTCAATTTGACGTATTTGACGGGCTTGACGCGGCGCAAGAATGGTAAATTTTATCTCGTACTCGGCCAGTACCTCCAGTGTTTCGGTATTGACCGCGGTTTCCGGCAGCCACATCCCTTCGGGTTTACGGTTAAAGTGACGCTGAAAATCATGGATCCCCCAGAGAACCTGCGTATGCTTGTCCCGGTCATTGGACAAAGGCAGTATCATGTGATTATACGCCTGGGCGATCGCCGAGCCGTGACCGGAAAATTTCTTCTGGCTGGCTTTATCGGCTTCGATAATGCTTTCGTATACACCCGGCTCATGACTTTGCAGCCAGCCCAGAAGCGTCGGACCAAAATTGAAACTAATGTCAGAATAATTATTCACAATATCGATGATTTTTTTATCCGAACCGAGGATCCGCGACGCTGCATTTTGTTTGTAGCATTCCTCGGTGATCCGCATATTCCAGTCATGGAACGGATACGCCGTGTCTTGAAGTTCGACATCCTCAAGCCACGGATTTTCTCGTGGAGGCTGATAAAAATGTCCATGTATACAAACATAACGGTTCATGGTATACTCCAGCTTTATATCAGTTACAAGGCAATTATGAGTTTATCTTTCACGATTGAAATGTTTCTTTTTCCGTCTCTTGCTTTTTCTTTTCCTTGATCGATACGGTCATCATGGTAATCGTTCCAACGATAAACCCAAACCCAAACGTGAGAAATAAAAGAAAAGCACGCGGCATCGTGATAGTGACAA
>CAZNET010000110.1:0-7616 GCA_964571885.1 uncultured Pirellulales bacterium | reverse complement strand
GGTCCGTCAAAGCCTCGCATGTGGGAATATCTATTGTTGCGACCGATGTTGGAGGCGGTTTTTCGATCGGGCTTGGCGGTGTCGGGTTTTTGATGGGGCTGGCGGGAAGCTGGCTCTTATTTACCGGTCTTGTTGGTGCCTGGCTGACTGCCGTTTTTATTATCCCCAGAATCAAATCCATCGATGCCGATAAAAAATTTCTGACGTATCCTGACTTTTTAAGACATCGATACAGCGATCAGGTCGCTTTGGCCGCGGCGGTGATCTCAGGCATCGGATACCTTGGATTCACCGGCGCCCAGATGCTCGCCGGTGCGAAACTGGCCTCGGCGACGATCCTCCAGACTAATCCGTTCGGAATGGATCCGATCAAATTTTCCTTGCTGGTGATCGCCGTTGTCACTATTTTGTACACGGTGATTGGCGGACTCAAAGCGGTCATCTATACCGATACTATCCAGTGGATTATCCTGCTCAGCGGTCTGATTTTTTTGACCATACCAGTGACCGTGTTCAAGATCGGAGGCATTTCAGCACTCCGGGAAAATCTGCCTCCTGAATTTTTCTCGCTTGCCAATATAACACCGGTCACATTTATCAACTGGATGGTGACCATCATTCCTATCTGGCTGATCGGTATGACCCTCTACCAGCGGATGTATGCCTGCAGGGATGAAAAACAGGCCAAAAAAGCCTGGTTCATCGCCGGATTTTTCGAATATCCGATCATGGCTTTTACCGGTGTGTTTCTTGGTATGTGTGGTCGCGTGATTTTTCCCCAGGCCGAAGCGGAAATGGCATTGCCCATGCTGATCCGTGATATCCTGCCTCTCGGCGTAACCGGGATTGTCATCGCTTCCTATTTCTCGGCGATCATGTCAACCGCGGACAGTTGTATGATGGCTTCATCCGGCAATTTCGTCAACGATGTCGTCGAACGCTATTTAATGAAAAATGTCAGCTCCAAAGCTTCGATTCGTTTATCCATGATCGCGACATTGATTATTGGTGTCTCTGCGGTGACACTGGCGGCACAGTTTAGCACCGTGCTCGACGCGATCCTTTATGCCTATGCCTTTATGGTTTCGGGTTTGTTTATACCGACTCTCGGCGCGTATTTCTGGAAACGTTCGAGCAGCGCAGGCGCGATGGCCGCCATGCTCGTCGGAGGCTTGACCACGATCCTGTTATTGACGAAGGTCCTGACTTTGCCCGAACCTGTCGCTTCATGGGGACTGGACGCGAGCGTTTATGGATTGACCTGTTCCGCCGTGACATTTATAGCGGTTTCGGTTTTACTGCCGGATAAAAAAAACATTGATGAATTCTCCGTCGACACGGATGGCCGATGTGATGCGATAGAATATTTCAAAGATGCGTTGATCCAGCATGGTGCTTTAAGTAATCGTATTTATCTTATGAAACTGAAAAAAGCCGATCCCGGCCAACTGATCCCCGCGATGAATGATCTTGCGAAAAAGAAAGGTTACACAAAGATATTCGCTAAAATACCCGAATCAAAAATAAAACATTTCATACAAGCCGGCTATCGCCAGGAAGCGCATGTTCCCGGTTTTTACAATGGCGGGGAAAAAGCGGTATTCATCGCTCGTTATTTGAATAACGACAGACAAGCCGAACAGTTAAAAAACGATATCGATAACGTGCTCGAGATCGCTCATCACAAAGCTGAAAAGCAAAACAAAAGCACCTTAGCATCCGAATCGGTTAACATTCGACAATGCCGGCCGGAAGACGCCGAAAAAATGAGCGAGATTTACAGTAAGGTCTTCCCTTCGTATCCGTTCCCGATCGACGATCCCGAATATATTATAAAAACCATGAAAGATAATATCATTTATTTCGGTATTCAAACAAACGGTACACTCGTCGCGCTGGCGTCTTCGGAAATGGATACGGAATTGAGAAATGTCGAATTTACAGATTTTGCCACCCTGCCGCGACACCGCGGCGGCGGCTTCAGCGCAATATTGCTTTCGCATATGGAAAAACAAATGAAAAACCGAGGTATCAAAACCGCCTACACGATCGCAAGGGCCGTTTCGGCCGGCATCAATATCACTTTCTCAAAACTCGGCTATCAGTACACCGGAACACTCACCAACAACACAAACATCTCCGGACGGATCGAAAGTATGAATGTCTGGTATAAATCTCTTTGCTGATAACAACCGCGATCGTAAATCAATCCCCATAAGTCCGAAAAAATAGTCGCAGTATATTTTTTCTTAAAACCGTCCCATAAAAAACCGTTACTTCTCTTGGAATGAAACAATTCAAATCGTAAAATCCCTATTTCGTTTCAAAAAGTAAGTACTTTTGCCGCCTCACCGATATTCTTTTAAAAATGACGATTTGAATGGTCGGATATCCACAGGTATAAACCTGCTTGATTGTCTGAATGATTTCGGTAGAAGAATTAATGTCTGAAGATGAAAAATGCCTGAAACTACTAATTGTCGAAGATGATTTGATCGACAGAAAACAGCTCCAGCGGTTACTGTCAAACTCAGCGATTGGCAGATTGCAGATAGAGACAGCTGAAACCCTGCGTCAAGCCTTGGATAAATTGCA
The DNA here is from genome assembly GCA_964571885.1 of uncultured Pirellulales bacterium. Taxonomy (GTDB): domain Bacteria; phylum Planctomycetota; class Phycisphaerae; order Sedimentisphaerales; family Anaerobacaceae; genus CAZNET01. The sequence continues at coordinate 5,021 of CAZNET010000110.1, read as the reverse complement.
GAAAAGCATTGAAACCCAGGATTACTTCGATGTCGTACTGCTGGATTTGAACCTGCCTGACAGTAGCGGGCTGGTTACGATGGATAAGCTGTTACAGCAGTTTCCAATTGTCACGGTTATCGTGATTACCGGCGAAGGAGGCGAAGGACTGGGACTTGAAGCGGTTTCCAGAGGCGCACAGGACTATCTGATCAAAGGCCAGTTCGATGTAACGACCCTGACCAAGTCCATTTATTTTTCCAAAGAACGTAAAAAAACAGAACGTGAACTTAAAAAGAGTGAAACGCGGTTTAGAACGATTGTTACGAATATTCCCGGAGCGATATACCGATGTTATAACGATTCGCAATGGACCATGATATTTCTGAGCGATGAGATCATGAATATCTCCGGGTATCCTGCCGCCGATTTCATTAATAACAATATTCGCAGTTTTAAAAGTATTGTTTATGAGCCCGACCGGGAACATGTAACTCAAAAAATCGCCTGCGCGGTAGAAAACAGAACAACGTATATCGTGGATTATCGCATCGTCAATAAAAACGGCGAAATACACTGGGTGCACGAAAAAGGACAGGGGATCTTTGGAACGCAGGGACAACTGCTCTATCTCGATGGTGTGATTTTCGATATTACCGAGCGAAAAGAATCCGAAGAAGCCCTTCGTGAATCCGAACAGAAATTCAGAAGCGTTGTCGATAACGTCGGTATCGGCATTTCGATGATCAGCCCTGAAATGAAGATCCTCTCGATAAACCGCAAAATGAAAGAGTGGTTTCCCGATATCGATTTATCACAGGAATCATTTTGCTATCGCAGTTTCAACAATCCTCCCCGAGAAGATATATGTTCTTTCTGCCCGACATGCAAAACGCTCCAGGACGGTCAAATGCACGAAGCCATTAGTGAAACACCCGCGGGAGACGAAATCCGAAATTACAGGGTCGTGTCGACACCCATCAGGGACGAAAACGGAAAGATCGTCGCGGCCATTGAACTGGTAGAGGATATTACCGTTCAGAATCAGGCAAAGAAAAAACTTGAAAAAGCCTATCAGGAAATTGAAAAAGCCAACCAGGAACTCAAAGAGATGCAGTCGCAGATCGTCCAGAATGAGAAACTGGCATCGATCGGCCAGTTGGCCGCCGGTGTCGCGCATGAGATGAACACACCGGTCGGATTTGTCGCCAGTAACTTTGAGACACTGGGTAATTATATGAACAAAATCAAAAATCTCTTAAAAGAATACGATGAGCTGGTTACGTATGTCGAGAAGATCGGCAAAGAACAGGTGAAAGAAAAAATCGATGTGATTAAAAAAGCCAAAGAACTCATGCATATCGATTTCATTATGGAAGATATTGACGAATTATTCAATGATTCACGTGAGGGGCTCGAGCGTGTCACCAGCATCATCCAGAACCTGCGTGATTTCTCACGTATCGATCAGGCTGGTGAATTTGTCGAATACAACCTTAATAACGGCATCAACGCTACCCTGGTCGTTGCCCGAAACGCCGTGAAATACGATGCCGATGTCGTAACCGAATTTGGTGAGGTTCCCCCGGTCTTCTGTAATTCGGGTCAGATCAATCAGGTTTTTTTGAATATTATTGTTAACGCTGCCCAGGCCATCAAGTCACAGGACCGGGAAGGCAAGGGAAATATCACCATAAAAACCTATGCCGAAGATAACGATGTTGTCTGTAAGATTATCGATGACGGCCCTGGCATCCCCGAGGATGTTCTCAACAAAGTTTTTGATCCGTTTTTTACCACAAAACCAGCCGGAAAAGGGACCGGGCTTGGTCTAAGTGTTTCCTATGATATTATCGTCAGCAAACATAAAGGAAAATTATCCGTGGAAAGCAGTATGGGCCAAGGAACAACCTTTACGATCAAATTGCCCCTGTTAAAGCAGAATGCTGAACAGCGCCCCCAAAATCCGGAAGTAAAAGCTCTGGATATGAACGTAGTGTGATTTTGAAAAGATTGATATATCAGAAAAGTAAACAGGATGTCATTTTTTGTTTGAACACATGTAAATGAAGAGGTAGTAAAAATGGAACAAAGAACGATTTTATTTGTCGATGATGAAAAAAAAGTTTTAATGTCACTCAAACGAGGCCTTTTGGATGAGCCCTACCGCTCTTTGTTCGCTGAAAGCGGCAAAGAAGCTCTCGAAGTACTGGAAAAAGAAGAGGTCCATGTGATTGTCACCGACATGCGGATGCCGGAGATGTCGGGCCTGGAACTGCTTAAGATCGTCAAGGAAAAATATCCGCAGATCGTACGGCTTGTGCTTTCGGGCTATACCCAGATCACGACCCTGCTGACCGCCATTAATCAGGGTGAGATATTCAAATTCATCACCAAGCCCTGGAAGCTCGAGGAGGAATTTAAATGCGTCATTCGACAGGCGGTCGAGTATTACAATCTCCATGCGGACAAAGCCAAGCTGGAAGCCGAACTGGCAAAGTTCAAACAGCAGCAGGGCCTAGAAGAACAACCCGCTCAGACCGGTGAACAGCAAACCCAGGATTGATCTTGAATGATTTTGACTTCTTAACATAAGATTGATTGGGTTTCGAACATACGGTTCGAAAGATTCTGGAACGCTCTGAAGTCAGAAGATCAAACACGTGGCCGCAATGGTTTTGAGCGAATCGAATCAATGAAGATGAAGGATTTGAGTTCTGCTCGGATACACTAAAATTTTACGCTCTTGTGGAATGTTAGAGATTTACCGAGATACCGCGGTTTTTGAGATATTGTTTCATATCCTTAATGGTATAGTTTCCAAAGTGAGTGATCGAGGCCATCAGGACGGCTTCGGCCCGGCCTTCGACGATGGCGTCGTAGAGATGATCGCAGGTGCCGGCCCCGCCCGACGCAATGACAGGAATGTTAACCGCACGTGACACCGCTGCGGTCAGTTCGATATCATAGCCCGCTTTGGTGCCGTCGGCATCCATCGAGGTCAGCAGGATCTCGCCCGCCCCTCGTTGTTCACCTTCGATCGCCCATTGAACCACATCCTTTTCTGTCGGTTCGGTGCCGGCCTTCACACAGACTTGCCACTGATCCAGATAACCCGGTCTTCGCTTGGCGTCGATAGCCAGAACAACACACTGGTTACCGAACCGCTTGGCCGCTTCGGTCATCAGTTGCGGATTTTCAACCGCCGCGGTATTGACCGAAACCTTCTCGGCTCCGCTTCGAAGCAGCTCGTCAAAATGCTCAACTTCGGATATACCGCCTCCGACGGTAAAGGGAATGAAGACATTCTCTGCAACTCGCTGAACCAGATCCACGATCGTTTTGCGAGAGCGAATCGTCGCGGTGATATCCAGAAAAACCAGTTCATCCGCGCCTTCGTCACTATAGCGGGCGCCGAGCTCAACCGGATCGCCGGCGTCACGCAGATTCAAAAAGTTGACACCTTTAACCACGCGGTTATCTTTGACATCGAGACACGGTATAATTCGTTTGGTTAGCATCAGTGGTCCATTTCACACATCTTTGAAAAATTCTTCAAAAGCGTCAAACCCGAATGGGAGCTTTTCTCCGGATGGAACTGCATGCCGTAAATGCTGTCTTTTTTTACCGCCGCGGTGACATTGATTCCGTATTCGGTATAGAAAATCTGTGCTTCGGCATCGCTGACCTTAGCGTGATACGAATGAGCAAAGTAAAAATGCTTCGCTTCGCCCAGATCCTCGAACAATTCCATCGATTCCCCGAATTCCACCAGGTTCCAGCCCATATGCGGAACCACATTATCTTCGGGCAGCGGGATTACCTCACCTTTGATCAGGCCCAGGCCTTCATGATCGCCGTGCTCACAGCTTCGCTCAAACAGTAACTGATGCCCGAGACAAATACCCATTAGCGGTTTACCTGACAATGCCTCAGTGCGGATAGTATCCGCCAGCGGACCAAGAGCGTTCATCGCGTACCCGAATGCCGCCACACCGGGCAGGACCAGCCCTTTACAATCGGCGATAACAGCCGGGTCATTACTCAGCCCAACTTCACAGCCGATATGCTCGAACGCATTGCAGACGCTTTTAACATTTCCAACATTATAATCAATAACAACTATCATTAGATTTTCCGATAATCTGTCTTAGAATGGATTTTTATATGAAAAAACAGCTTTTAAGTCAAGAACAAAAAGCAATTACAGGCGGTTCAACAAAGGATTTGACAATAAGTTTGCAAAAGCAAAGCGTTTTTTATATGATACTCGGACCGAAACCTGCCGAAGTAAATATGTTAACTGATTTGAAAAGGAAAAATTTATGTGTGGTATAGTCGCTTATCTCGGCAAGAAAGAGGCACAGCCGATCCTTATTGAAGGTCTCAAACGGCTGGAATACAGAGGGTACGATTCCGCGGGCGTGGCATTACTGCGGGATGGCACGATAAAAATAAAAAAGACCAGCGGCAGGATCAAAGCCCTGGAGCAGATACTGGACCAGTCCCGACAGGGCGACAGCGTCGGCATTGCACATACGCGCTGGGCGACTCACGGAAAACCCAACACGACCAACGCCCATCCCCATATCGACTATTCCCAAAAGATCTCCGTCGTCCATAACGGCATTATCGAAAATTACAATACGCTGAAAAAATGGCTGCAAAATAAAGAGGTCGCCTTTGCAACCGAAACTGATACGGAGGTCATCGCCAACCTGATCGGTTATTTCTATAACGAAGGCGACGGTGAAAACGGTCAGCAGTTCCCCGACGGTCAGAATAAATTCGAATGGGCGGTCCAGCGGGCTCTGCACGAAGTGCACGGCACATACGGCCTGGCAATCCTTTGTGCCGATTTCCCGAACATGCTCATCGGAGCCAAAAAGGGAAGTCCCCTGATCCTGGGAGTCGGTAAAGAGGAATATATCCTCGCTTCGGACGCCTCGGCGATCATTGAACACGCGGCCCAGGCGATCTATCTCTCCGACAACGAAATGGCGACAATTTACCCCGATCGTTTCCATACCAAGACGATTGAT
>CAZNET010000109.1:5256-7643 GCA_964571885.1 uncultured Pirellulales bacterium | reverse complement strand
ATAGAGATCGATACTTTTCTTAAGCTCTATGCCCAATAAAAACAATGTCGGACGAAGCATCTAATCATTACGAATCGGCGTTTGAAAGCTGGTTGATTGAAAATCATATTCAGTATCTGCATATTGATGAGAGTAAAAGGGCGGTTTTCAAGAATGCGAAAATCAAGAGCTTCGATTTTGTTCTCTATCTGCATAACAGCAAAATCGCTCTTGTGGAAGTTAAGGGCAGGACGTTTAAGGGGACTTCGCTTGAGAAGATGTCCGGCTTTGAATGCTGGGTGACAACCGAAGATATCGAAGGATTGGTGTATTGGCAAAAAATATTCGGCCGCAACCATGGTGTCTTTTTTGTATTTGCTTATAAGGTTGAAAAAATTGATGTCGATTTTAATGGACGTGATGCTTTTACCTATCGTCAGGACAGATATTTGTTTTTTGCGGTACGGCTTGATGACTATCAGAAATTCATGAAACAAAGAAGCCCAAAATGGAAGACGGTGACATTGCCCGCTGATAAATTTCGAAAAATTGCAGCACCCGCCCATAATTATCTTTATTGATCCGTTAAGACTCTTTTTGATTCAGCTTAACAGAATACATGAATTGATGCGTATTGGGTGAAAATATCAATCAAACCATACTTTCATTATTTATCTCGTTTATTCTGTAACTTGTGAAGTCAAATATTGGTTATTGGCAGAACATGCCTTCTCTAAAGCGTCGCCAGATTGTTTCAAACGGTTCATTTTCAGTATTTATTTTTCTGACGGGTATAGATTCACATTTGAATAAATCTCTCTTGTTTGCATCCAGTTTTATTTGTATGATTGATTTGCGCATTGCTTCGTTTTCGGGTTTATACGCTAAAGTTTTTTTCGTTTGCGGGTCAATCACATCAGGATGAATCCGGGTGCCGTTTTCATCCAGTACAAGGAACGATCCCCTTGAACCGCCGTTCAGTTTTAGGTATTGGGCGATCGCTTTCAAGTAGGCGACACTTGTTATTGACAAATGACGGGCGTAAATAGCATTGGTAAGATCGTTGGGTTTTTTGACATCAAAGCCTTTTACGTCAATTGTTTTGTAGAGTTCTGTTGCTTCATCCAGTGCCTGCTGAGCGATCTGCGGTTCTCTTATATGCCCTGCTGCATTTGTCATTCGCTGCTGTATCTGGTCGATTGTTTCTTTAGGATTCAATCCTTTTGTCTGACGATAAGATTCATACGTATGAATTAAATTTTCAATTTGATCGTTAACCTCATCAAAATTCAATTCCTCCGGTCCAAGACCGTAATGGTTGACGATATACTGAGCTGCCCGCAGGCCGCCGACTTGACCGGCGTTCAGGGCCGAACCTCCCGGGCGTTTCACGCCGTGCGTACCTGCCATTTCACCAATGACGAACGTATGCGGTATATTCGACTGCCACCACTTGTCAACAGCAAAGCCGCCGTTGTTGTGTTGGGCACAAACCGCGATTTCCAAAGGCTCTCGATACAGGTCTATCCCATGCTCTTTGTAAATATCGATCGCCGGGGGATTCATATGGCTAAGGCGTTCGATTGGTGTGGACTGGACGGCACCTGCTTTTTTCAGGTAGTCTCGACCCTGTGGTTCGAGGGCGTCAATGTCGAATTTTTCCAACGAGCCACTTTTGGGGTTTTGTAAAAAGTCCATAAAGACGCGTCTGCCGTTTTTGGTTTCGTTATGAACGAGAATATCAATAAGCGAGGATTGGTGTTTTTCTATCTTTTGCGGATCGAACGGCCACTGGTAGCCCTTGAGAAAAATATTGGTTGCCAGCTTGCTCATAGTCGGGAAACAATCGGCCAGAAAATCCCTTTCGTTTTTTCCATTTGCATCGGTGCTGAAGAACCGCGGGATGGCCTGCATGTAGGTCCCCGAGACGTTCCATCGGAATTTGATGCTGGCCAGGCCGAACTGCGATTCAGTCAGATTCTCGGCAGCCAGTCCCGCTTCAAACGCCAGGCCGTGGATGCCAACCTGACCGAGCGGATAAACACTGGTCTTATATAAAGCACCCGGACCGCCGGCCGCGAGAACCAGGTTATAGCAATAGAAGACATTGATACCATAGTCAGTTGCAGTCAGCGACCTTTTGTCGATACTGACAACACCAGCTATTCGCTGATTATTTTTGGTTTTTAAAAGATGCGCGATTTCATGTTGATCAAAAATTTTAACGCCGTAGTCTTCAACCTGCTTCTGCAAGGCCTCCGACATAAATTTACTGGTTCTTGGCCCTGCTGAAGTGGCCCTTTCGGAAGGATCATAATCGGTTTTGTAGCCGACGAAATTACCGAATGCGTCAGTCGGAAAAGGGACGCCCGCCCGGACAAGGTGGTAAAATTCACGCAGCGAATTGG
>CAZNET010000109.1:0-5246 GCA_964571885.1 uncultured Pirellulales bacterium | reverse complement strand
CCGCTTCAGCCAAAGCCAGATCCTCGTGACAGCATCCCGCGGTTGTTAAGGTTTTCGCGAATTGTTCGGCGCAGTCGGGAGTATTCGCCGCGGTACCAAGTTTATAATAGGTCTGTTTGTCTGATCCGCTCATCCGTGACGCTCCGAGTGACAAACCGCCGGTGACAACAGCAATTTTATCCTGCGGACTTGTCACGTTTTCTTGTCTCATAAATTCGTAAAGATGAACCGCACAGTTCATACCCGCAGCGCCTGCCCCTATGATGACCGTATGGTATTGATGCGTTCTTATTTTCTGGTTCGATATCGTTAAGGCTTTCATCGTTATTTATAATTCATTAATACAGGTTTCTCAAAATTGGACTGCATTACATTTGGAAGGATATAAGCATTACCTTCTTTGGTGCAGAAATATAATCGTGAACCGGAATATTTATCCGGATCGCCGTCAGCCCAGAAGGCATAAAAACCCGGATCGGCATTGACCGGACGTCGAGCGTAAGAATGATTTCTCGGGCTTTTCTTTGTCAATTGTTTTTGCATGTGCCAGGTTTTTCCTTCGTCGGTACTGATCCACATTGCCATTTCACCGCCGGTGCCGTGATATTGCGGTCCGGCTTCCGTTGGCCCGATGATCCGCCATTGACCATCCTCGATATAGATCGAACCGACATCGTAATTGCTGGTCGAGATGGTGACATCAGAAAACTGCCATTGCTTACCCGTCCAGTGCGCGACGACCCATGTTCTTGGTTCGCCTGCAGGCCCTGGCTGATGACTTTTGCTGGTGATTATTAAAATAACCGGATTGCCGTTTTTATCGAAATTGATATCCTTCATATAAACCAGCTTATTCTGGGAATGATAATCTTTAACCAGAGCGTCATTTACCGGATCAATCAGCGGTGTTTTTACGGTTTTGCCGTCGATGGTTTTCCATGTCTTACCCATATCATCCGTTTGCAAAAAGTACAGATCGGTTCGCTTATCGGGATGACCATTGATGTGTCGGTTGAACGCCGTGATAACCCGATCGTCGAGCCGGTTGCTGATTTGGTAATGACCTCCGATACCCGCCAGTTTCTGATGCGGACTCCAGTTTTTACCGTCAGGGCTTGTGCTCCAGTAAAGTTCCCGCTCGCCGGTATATTTTGTAAATAAAAGGAAAAAGCCTTTTTCTTTGATTGGCCAGGGCTGAGGATAGCAGTAGGCATCGCCGTTTTCCGGCGATGTCCGGACAAAGGCGTCGGTACTGTAAGGTTCGAGACTTCGATAGGTATAGCCTCTGCGTTTCCGTGCTCGACCCGCAACAAACACCCAGATATAGCCGTTTTCATCGACCGTCATGCTCGGATTATCATGCGGATCGTCAACGCCTTTTTTATCATGAACAATCGTCGGGCGCGGCACGGTATGTGTTTTATGGTCATAATATGATGCCATCGCCAGCAGGTGACGTTTGCCGGGAATTGTACCGCCATAGACAAAAAACGTCTTATGGACTTCGGGTACGTAATAAGCTAACGGTAGATGCTTGGCGGTGTAGGTGCCCAGCCCGCCGGAGTATTTGTCACCATATTCATAAAACTGATTGAGCGTAAACCAGATACCCGCATACCCCTCGGCTTTTTTTGAATGGATAACTGCATCATCCGGTAACGATACCGTCTTATATGAACATCCCGCCATTGAGATGAATAGAACTACTATGACGAAAAACAATTTCATAGTAGAATAAATGCAATGAGATTGATACTTTACAGATAAAAATTTTTTCATTGTATAATTCCTTTAATCAAGGTAAACGCTTAAAATAAAGATACCTATAACTTCTAATGATCAACCGTATAGTTTTTCAAATATCATCCTGTGGTAAGTTTGAAGCCTCGATCGCCGCTTTCAATTCGACATCGGGATCAAGCTCCAGTGCCTTGTTTAAGTATTGATTCGCCTGTTTTTCTTTTTTAACACCATTGCAGGCTTTGCTTAAGAGATAATACATCACAGCGGGACTGTCAGGTTCTTTCTTCAATGTCTCATTACAGTCATTTGCTAAATCAATAAGAATTTGAACGGCCTTATCTTCATTGTTTAATTTTCTATAAGCCAAAGCCTGAAAATAAACACTTTCAGAAATGTCTCTGACAGATTCTTCGGCAGCTTTGTTGAAATAAGTGACGGCTTTGTCGTTTTCGTTCGTTGCTTCATAAGCTAATCCGAGCAGATAATAAAAGCGTGTCCAGATGCGATAATAGGGCTTACCTTCACTTAAATGTGGGGGATAAGTCATGGCTTTTGAGAGATGCTCAATTGCCTTTTGAGGCTTATTATCGTTAAGAAGGTTTTGAGCCAAACCCCAATGAGCTATGGCGAATCTGTTCTGGACATTTGAATTTGCTTCACGGGGATAAAAGTAGGTGTTTTCCATTAAACTCAAGGCCTTGTCATATTGCTTAAGACGCAAATACAAATCCGCCCACCTCAGGACCAGGTCGTCACGGCTCGATGTCACCTTGCTGTTGTTTTCCAATAAGGATAAACGTTTTTCTGTCAGTCCCATCGCCTCATAGACATGATCAAGCTCCATGTATAAAAGCGAATCATTCGGATTACACCGGATGGCTTTTTCAAATGCCTCGGCGGATTTTTCTAAATCCTTATCAATAAACCAATAGGCATTGGCAAGATTTCTGTGAGTTACCGAATTTGCAGTATTCATATTTGCGGATTTTTCCCATGCACGGACGGCCTCTGAGTGTCGCCGATGATGATACAGCAGATTGCCGAGATAAAGCCAGGCATTGCTATTATCTGGATGTTTATCAAGAGCAGCCTTTAATACCTTTTCGCTTAATACTCTGTATGGAAACACATAATCATCTTTTTGTTTTGATGCGTTTTTATAATAGGTAGCCGCCTTATCTGAATCGCCACTCTGTTGACAGCAATATCCAAGATAATATTCGATCATCGGATATATTTGTTTTTTCTCTGAGAAGTATCTATGGGCCGTTTCAAGAATGCTTGTCGCATCGGTCCATAAATTAAGCTCCATATATAATACCGCCGTTTCAAGATAAAGCTGAGAGCCGACAAATGTTTCGTCTTCACGGTCAAAAAGCTGGTGGATTCGTTTCTCTGATTCTTTTGATTTGTCCAGCCAAAACCACTTTTCTATATAGCCTCCAAAGCTCAACGGATCTTTTGACAAGACATTATCAATAGCTTTTTGTGCCGCTTCGGGATCGTTCAATTTCCTGTATGTGATTGCTCTGAGAAGTTCTAAGGCGGGGTGCTCAATGTTTTCAGATTTTGACTCATTTAAATAATCTATTGTTTTATGATAATCACCTTTCAAAAATGAACATTTCGCAAGATGATACAGTGATATCGTTGTAAATGTCTTATATCTGCTGGAGATCATGAAATGTTCCAATGCTTCGGTTATGTTTTCATCTTCAAGTGCCAAGAGACCAAGAAAGAAATTAGCTCTGTATCCTTCTTCGTTTAATGGAAAATTCAATAAAGCGGATTTGAAATATTTTCTGGATTTTTCAAATTCTCCGTGGTGGTAATAATAAATTCCCAGAGCATTATTTGCTCTTATATGTTTTTGTGATCGTTTAAGAATTTCTAAAAAACAGTCTCTGGCCTGGGTGCAGAATGGGTCCAGGTAATAGCTCTGTCCTTTGATATATAATTCATCAATAGTCATTTGTTCCAAAGGTTTTTCCTTCGGCGGCAGAATTGGTGGATCGGGTCTTGTGAAAGCTGTTTTGTAACTCATCAATTCTCTATTATCCGAGCCTGAGAGTGTCACAGATATGTCTTCATATTTGATATTATCAGGTAAATCGATCTCAAGTTTTAAAGCTTTGTCAAGCTGCAAATCATATTTGTATTTATAAAAGACTTCTTCTGCTTTATTTAAAGTCAGTACCACAGCGGGTATTTCTCTTGTGGCCTGAACAGCGATTTTAATTTTATCATCGTCACCTTTGACATTCAGGCAGATATCACGATTAGCCGTGACAAATCCGTCGGTTTCTTTAACCGGTATCCAGTAAATCGTAAACTCTTTAACCTCAAGAGGATTGAGCCATGCATGACCGTATCCAAGATTATCCCAGAAAGCGCCGACCTGCAGCTCCACATAGGGACCGTCTTCATCGCTTAACAGCGTATCCCACCGTCGGCCCTGTTCACAATAGCCCCAGCTAAAATATTTTTGTCCCGGCGCTGTTCTGTGATCAGTCACAATAAGTGTGCCGGCCTGTTTGTCGTGGCTGTAACAGCCAAAAAAATCTTCCGTACAGCCTTCAGAAAAAATAGAGAGTGTCCCGTTGCCTTTTCTCTTAGTGTTCTTTACCCATGAATAATCTACGCCGTCTTCAAAGACGGGCCAGGATTGCAGTTTTTTCTTGCCGTGACCGGTGACATAGGTTCCTCTCGGATAAATCATTTCCATTTCCTCGGTCGCATGCATCGCGGGATTGGTTGAAGAGGCGAACTGAACGGGATAGGGTTGTGTGCTGAAAAATTTGCTTTTCGTTTCCAGATACAGTCGATTCGGCCTGAGTGTTATCGCGGTTTCCCATTTCATTATTCGATTGGGTTCTATTTCACCTACAAGGACTGTTTTACCACCATCAGGTTCGTCTAAAATCTTGTAACTTATCCTGTTGAACTGCGTATAGCCATGCCCTCCCGGATGGTTCCATTCCAGGCCGCCGGCAATCCATGCGGCTCGTATCGCTATGTCGGCGGGTTTAATAACATGATTATAATACAGAAAGTCCCAGTCGTTTCTTTTATCGATCGCCGCCTGGACGCGCCCCCGAAGCTCGGGAAGAATAATTACCTTAATATAATCATTCTCAAGATAAATCGCATCATAAGAAACCATTTTCTTTTCACGTGTAAAACGGTCCTGAAAAGTGTATGGATAAACCGATCGGCTGCTACGGAAACGGAAGAATTCGGGAAGCTGAAAGTCTTTTAATATGGGATTTTTTTCATCAGGGCCCATGATATACGTAGGAAGCTGAAGTTCTTCCCGCCAACATTTCACTTCGCCTGCGTATGTAAAATTGAACAGAAAAATAAAAACTACAAAAGCCCAACCAAAATGACTAAAGTTTTTCTGTAAATATGTTTTCATAAAAACTCCAATCTCATATTTAACGATTAAAGATTAACCCCTGTGCCGCCGAAAACATTTTCGCCTTCCCACTTAATGATCCAGG
>CAZNET010000108.1:0-7747 GCA_964571885.1 uncultured Pirellulales bacterium | reverse complement strand
TGCACCTCGGTCACGCACTGAATAATACCCTGCAGGATATTCTGATACGGTTTCGACGCATGCAGAAGCGAAATACCTTATGGATGCCCGGCACCGATCATGCCGGCATCGCGACCCAGACGGTTGTGGAAAAACGAATCCTCGCCGAAGAGAACAAACGCAGAACCGATTTTGAGCGCGATGTATTTGTCGGCCGCGTTCAGCAGTGGAAAGATGAATACGAAGCGAGGATCATCGATCAATTAAAGGCGATGGGCTGCTCCTGTGACTGGGAAAGAACCCGTTTTACCATGGACCAAACCTGCGCCAAAGCGGTGCGTTCGACGTTTTTTAAATTGTTTGGCGACGGCCTGATTTACCGCGGCAAACGCCTTGTCAACTGGGATCCCGCGACCCAAACGGTACTGGCCGACGATGAAGTCGAACACGAAACCGTTCAGGGACATTTCTGGTATATGCGGTATCCGCTGCCCAGTCCCGTTACTTTCGAGGGACAGAAAATCGAGCATGTCACTGTCGCGACAACGCGCCCGGAAACCATGCTTGGCGACACGGGGGTAGCAATGAATCCTTCCGACCCGAGAGCAAAGGTCCTGGTCGGTAAAAAAGTCCTCCTGCCGATCGTAGGAAGAACCATTCCGATCATCGCCGATAATCATGTCGTACTGCCTGACCCGAACAGTGATGATGAAAAAGCGAAATTCTCGACAGGCTTTTTGAAGGTCACGCCTGCCCATGACCCTTACGACTGGGAAATCGGTCAGCGTCACGGCCTTGACATTATCAATGTAATGGCGCCGGACGGAACGATCAGCGATCGATTCGGCTGGGAAGATTCCGATGATCCCGATGCACAGGCGTTGTTGGGCATGGATCGTTTTGAAGCACGAGAAGCAATTATCGAATGGTTCCGCCAGGAAAACCTGCTCGAAAATGTTCGTGAATACGCTCATGAAGTAGGCCACAGTTACCGCAGTCACGTACCCATCGAACCGTATCTCTCTGACCAATGGTATATTGCTGTAAAAGAACCGATCGACCACTTAGCTGATAAATTCGGCTCAGGGCTAATTGACGGAACCGATATTCCGGAAAATTCACTGGCCGGACTGGCTTTGAAACCTCTGCTGGATGGAAAACTTCGCTTTATTCCCGAACGGTATACAAAAACATACCAAAGCTGGCTTGAGAATCTGCGCGACTGGCCGATCAGCAGACAGCTCTGGTGGGGGCACAGGATACCGATATGGCGGCTGGAACAGGTCGATTACAAAGAGGCTATTAATGTCGCGTCCCGCCTCGGCGCCAGTTTCAAAACATCGGCCAATCTGCTTATTCTTGTAAAATCCGAAAATCAGACATGGTTGTTTAGAACCAAACCCGATGTAAAGGCGGTTTTTGAAAAAGGACAATTTTACGACTTTTTCGTTTGCCTGTTAGCCGACAACAAAAACATGGCTGACACGCTTGAGAATGTCCTTGGATTCAAACAGGACCCGGATGTACTTGACACATGGTTCTCGTCAGCGCTGTGGCCTTTCAGCACGCTTGGCTGGCCGCAACCAACCGATGAATTCAAAACATTTTATCCGGGCAATGTTCTCTGTACCGCTCGGGAGATCATTACGCTATGGGTCTCACGCATGGTGATGATGGGACAATACTGTGCGGGGGACATTCCGTTTTCGGATGTTTATATTCACGCAATGATCCAGGACGGACTGGGTAGAAAAATGTCCAAAAGCCTCGGCAATGGTATCGACCCCCTGGTCGCCATCGATAGTCACGGGGCCGACGCAATGCGATTTACACTATCCAGCATGACGACCGACACACAGGACGTGCGGATGCCGGTCGAACCAATGCAGCTTCCTGACGGAAGAACCGTTAACACATCACCGAAATTCGATATCGGCAGGAATTTCTGTAATAAGCTCTGGAATGCCTCACGTTTTGCGATGATGAACCTTGAAGGTCTTGATCCGGGAAAATTTGACAAATCAAAACTGACCGCTGCGGACAAATGGATCCTGTCACGTTTGGCACGGACCAGCGCGCAAACGACCGAAGCGATCGAGAACTTCAAGTTCAGCGAACCCATAAATCAATTATATCATTTTTTCTGGAATGAGCTGTGCGACTGGTATCTTGAATGGATCAAACCGAGACTGCGCGACGATAGCGAAAAATCGACCGCGCAGAATGTGCTCGCATTCGTACTCGATCAGACGCTTCGTCTGATGCATCCGTTCATTCCATTCATCACCGAAGGCATTTTTCAGAAGCTGAACGAAGTCGCGCCGACGAGAAAATTACAAGATATCGCCGATGCGCCCGACGCCCAAGCACTGGTCGCCGCCGAATGGCCGAAAAATATCGATTCGATGATCGATGAAAACATCGAAAAACAAATCGAATATATTCAGCAAGTCACGCGAACCATCAGAGATCAAAGAAGCAGTTACAATAAAAAACCCGGCGAAAGGCTTATCGCATCTGCAAACGCCCCGATGGAAATCTCTGCAACACTTAACGAAAATTCAGATATGATATGTCAGCTTGCTAACTTAAGGGAATTTTCCGCTTCGGATACCGCCCAGAAACCGCAAAACGCCGCCGCGACGGTCATCGAGCAGATGCAGGTCTTTTTACACGAAGCGATTGACCCCGAAGCGGAGAAAAAACGCTTGACCGAACAAAAAAAGCAGGTTGAAAAGGCATTAGCGTCAGTGGAGGCAAAATTGAATAATGAGAACTTTGTCACTAAAGCCAAACCAGAAGTCGTCGAACAGGCCAGAACAAAGCTGACCGAACTGACCGATCAGATGCAGACGATCGAACAACATCTCAGCGAATTATAAACCTGTTATTTTTAATCTTGTCTTTGAATTTCAGATTTATTTTCAAGGGGAAAACGGCCTAAAACAAATGCGGCGAAGCGAAAGACAAAAGGCGTATATACAGCACCAAAAACCATAAGCAAAATGATATCAAAGCCTCCAAGACTGTATTCGCCCTTATACCACAAATAAACCGGTCCGGCCAACAGAACGGCCAGAACGATATAAAACGCGGCATAATACACCAGCACACACCACCCCTCAATCCACCACCGCCAGATTCTCTTTAATGGATCCATGTGTTTATCCGTTCAGAGTCCAGCCCTTACGGTATTCTTTTCTGAGGTATTCGTTCGCTTGGTCGTTATTTGTGACGCGCCCCTTGGCACTGTCATAGTCGAGTACATCTTTGGCCCGATAGGCAACCAGGGATAACATTAACTGTTCCATCATATCGGCAGCGTATTCAAGATCACACGACGTCTTGAGATCGCCCTTGCAGGCGTCACGCCATTCTTTCTGGAAGTCTCCGAGCGGCGGGATCAGTTCGTCTTCGGATCTTGGTTGATATGTGGTCATCGCCGAATCATCACCGTACGGCATGATCACACGCTGATCGAAAGAGGATACCAGAAATCCCTTGCTGCCTTTGAACATGACACCGTGACCGACCTTGTCAAGGTCAACAAATTTAATTGGCGATGACGGCATCGCGCCGCCCTGATACCACGTGACATCTATGGGTCCCCGCCACGAATTGGCCGGGTGAGTAAACTTCGCTTTCAGTCTCACCGGTGTCACTTCCGGGTCATATTCCTCGCCGGTCGCTCTGATAGTCGTGGGAACCCCTGCATCGATCACATTCCACACCAGATCCATGGTGTGACTTCCCATATCGCCGATCTGACCGGTCCCGAAATCCCAGTACATGTTCCAGTTCAGACAGTTCGCCCCCGGATCGCCGGCAAAGTAACCCGGATTATACGGATGATACGGAGCCGGTCCGAGCCACAAATCATAGTGCAGTGTTTTCGGCGGCTTGCCTTCTGCCGGTAAGTAACCGTCTTTATAGAGCTGTCTGTCTCCCCAGGCATGCACCTCTTCCAGGTCACCGACCGCCCCGTCGCGAATCAGCTCTTTAACACGGTTAAAATTCGGAAACGCATGACGCTGCGTACCGTGCTGCGTGGCGAGCTTATGTTTATTTTTCAGGTAAACATCCCGAACCATTCGGACTTCTTCGACGCTGATACCCATCGGTTTTTCAAGGTAGAGATGCAGCCCCCGGTTCATCGCCCAAATAGCGATAAAAGCATGACTAAAGTCCGGGGTGCAGCAGACAACCGCGTCCAGCCCTTTGTGGTCAAGACATTTACGCCAGTCGACATAATGTTTGGCGTTGGGGAATTTCTCGGCAGCCTTGGCAAGATGATTTTCATCGATATCGCAGATCGCCACCACATTTTCTTCTTCAAGCCCCTTATAATGATAGGTGGCCCGCCCATAGGCCCCGATCAGGGCGATATTAAGTTTGTTGCTCGGTGCGTTCTGACCGGATAACACGCCGCTTGGAAGAATAATAAGTCCCGTTCCTACCGCTGCGGTGCCTTTGAGAAAATCACGTCTTTTGATATTCATATCTGCCATTATAAGCCTCCTAAAAAGCATAAACGTCATTTATTGATTTAGTATATTTATACCGTAAGAAAATGTCAAATTATTCTTTATTTGACAAATGATTGTTTTTATTTACATTCGGTTTGTTATAATGTACATATTTGAATTATGGTGTGAAAATGGAAATCGAATCGGAATTATCTCGAATTATCATCAACGAAACATCGGATCAGCAGATCATTGTCATTAAGGAAAAAGACGGGGTCCGCAGCTTTCCGATCGTGATCGGCATCGTGGAAATATTGGCCATCGACAGGCGTCTTAAAGGCCTTCACCCTCCCAGGCCCATGACACACGATTTATTGGCGAATATTTTAAAAGGTCTTGGGGCCAGACTCGAAAAAGTAGTGATCAACGATCTTCGCCATCACACATTTTACGCAACAATTCATGTAGGATTGAACGGCCA
Source organism: uncultured Pirellulales bacterium (assembly GCA_964571885.1). Taxonomy (GTDB): domain Bacteria; phylum Planctomycetota; class Phycisphaerae; order Sedimentisphaerales; family Anaerobacaceae; genus CAZNET01. Next base: position 2,821 of record CAZNET010000108.1, on the reverse strand, counting down.
AAGTTTTGAAATTGACTCACGCCCTTCTGATGCGATTGCTCTGTGCGTTGCTACGAAGGCTCCGATTTTTGTTGAAGATCACGTTTTTGATCTCGCCGGTCAGTAAATGCGGCAATAATAAACAGTCCCACGCTGATAACCAACAGACTGTCAGCTACGTTAAAAGCCGGCCAGTGCTTTCCCGGCCAATAAACGATGTCAATAAAATCCCTGACGAATCCGTCGTTGAAAACTCTGTCATATAAATTACCGGCAACGCCGCCGGCAAAAAGACCAAAGGCAATATGAGTGATTCGTCTTTCTCTGCCGCTTCTGGAAAAAACATAAAATGAGGCAATTAGAGCAATAAACGAAACCAGCGTCAGCATAAACCGCTTTCCCGCGGCTAATCCAAAAGCGGCACCGGCGTTTTCGGCCATGATAAACTGCAGAACACCGTCAATAACCTCAATGCTGTATCCGCCCCGGGAATGAATTGCATTGAATACTGCACTTTTACTCCAAAGATCAAGAGCAAAGCCGACAACGAATATCGCTAAAAAAATTATCCAGGACGTTCTGTCTGGATAAATCGACTTTTCTTTTTCGATAATGTGTTCATTATCAAGGCGGGATTGTTCTTTATCGGCAATCTCGGTCATACTATCTTCTTAATGAATGGCCTTTTATCCGTCAGTTGAATACTTCTGAATGAGCTTTATCAAACGTTCGCGCCTTGGCTGATCGGGATTGATCTCAAGCGAACGCTGCCACTGGTCAACGGCTTTTTTATTCAACTGTTCATCTTTATCGTTTAGAGCCATCAGCATATAAGCCACGCCAAGACCCCGATGAGCTTCCCAGTCTTTTTCATTGATTTCAAGAGCCGTATTGTAATTGGCGATGGATTGATCAATATCCTCGAGCTGAAGATAAGCATAACCGAGATATTGATAAGCCTTTCCGTTTTCAGGCTCTAATTCGACGACCTCATTTAAAAGTTCTTTCGCCGCTTCGTTTCTGCCGGTTTTAAGATAAAGGACTGCCAAAGAGGTCATGATATCCGTATTATCACTGTCTATTTCCAAAGCACGCTTATACGCCGCGATCGCCCGGTCGTAATCTTTCTGCGTTTCATAGATGTCACCAAGCAGGCTCTGTACGTCACGAACATCCGGATCGATCTGCTCGGCTTTTTCAGCATAGACCAGGGCACTGTCATACTCATCGATCCTGGTGTAGTTCCTCGCCGCGCCCAGATGGGCTTCGAGATGTTCGGGCTCCAGCTCACAGGCCTTGGCATAAGCACGAACGGCATCGGCAAAACGTGTCAGTGCCTCATAAACTTTACCGAGATTGAAAAAATCCTTGAACGACCAGGGATTTAACTCGGTTGCCTGTTCATAATACATTGCACTTTTTTCATAATCGTTGGTTTGCCGATAGATATCACCCAGCATGGAGTATGCCAGTGAAAAATCCCGATCTTCCTGAATGGAGGAATTAAGTTTTTCGATTGCCTGATCGGTCTGTCCATCCTGCTGGAGGGCCACCGCGTCGACATAATACACAACCGCCCGGTCATCCTGAACAGTACCGTTACAGCCGAACGAAAATAATAACGAAATGCAGATTAAACCATATAAGCCGATAAGCCTTATACTATTTTCAATTCTCATTATGTTTTTCCTAAACAATCGCACATAAAAGCCTGATTTATCTATTCACTATATCAGCCACAAATTCGTTAAAACTTTAATTTATATCATCGTAACCTTTTTTATAAAATAAATTTACGTATTTTTACAGGTTTAATCTATTATACGAAAACAAAACAATAACGTTAGGATTTTACTAAAAATTATCTTTTTGTCCACGAAGAAAAGAAAAAACCTCCCAGTCGGTTTTCTGTTGGATATTCAGCGTTTTCTTAAAAGACAGATCGTCCGCCCTCAAAAAGGGATTGGTCTGTTTTTGCTCGGCTATCGTTGAAATATAAAAACTGTTTTGTTTCTGGATATTCTTCACGTTGCAGAGAATATTACGGACCGCCCGGCTGTCAGGTTCGATTGATAACGCGAATTCATAATTTTCGACGGTATAATCATGACCGCAATATAAATCGGCTTCGTCAGGCAGCGACCGCAATTTCAGCAGGGAATTCCACATCGTTTCCGCGTCGCCTTCGAAAATCCTGCCGCAGCCGCCGGTGAACAAGGTATCGCCCGTGAAAACGGCAGGCCGGCGTTGCTCAAATTTGACAAAATAACAAATGGAATCTCGTGTATGGCCGGGCGTTGCGATGATCCGGATCTCGGTTTTGCCAAGCACCAGTTTATCCCCGTCTGAGATATTTTCGGCTGCAACGATCCTGCAGTCAAATTCATCCTGGAGCCGCGAAGCCCCGGCAGTATGATCCCAATGATGATGGGTAACGAAGATGTCCGTCAATTCCAGTTCATTCTCCCCCAGAAAAGCCGTAACCTTCCCCGCATCCGAGGGATCAACAACAGCCGCCTTCTGCTTTTCATACTGTAGAAAGTGAACCAGATTATCGCCCAACGCTCTAATTGTATATATTCGGCACATAAGTAACTTATAACGAATAAGTTAGCATTATTCAAATTTTTCTTGATATTTCAATTTTCCGGATTTTATCTTGACAATGCCAATTATATTCCTACAATATTAGATATTAGATGGAATCTTTTGGGAGTTCTGCCGGCAATTTAACAATTACGATAGAAGAAGGAGTTGAGATTATGAAAAAGCTCGCGTGCATATTTATTCTGTGTGTATCTACAACTGCATTTTCAGAGTATATTTACTGGACAGGAAACTT
>CAZNET010000107.1:0-7821 GCA_964571885.1 uncultured Pirellulales bacterium | reverse complement strand
TGGCAGGCGAATACCATATCGGACCGGATACATGGTTCGATATCACCCAAGGCGAGTTAATCCTCAAAGGCAGTCAGCGAGCTGCGATCAAAAACTATGTGACCGGTTTGAGATATATCTGTTTTGACGGCAATGACCTTGAAAACCCAAGGCCATGGCTAAGCGGCTACGGCGCTTTTGTTTACGAAGATCTCACAGGCGGCAAAACACCCACCATCGCAAGAGGCATCACGACCGAGGTCACCCTTATCGACGGGAAAATCTACACCGTCGTACGAGCCGTACCTGAACCGGCAACACTGGGATTGATGATGATTTCTTTATTGTTTTTGAGAAAGAAAAACTCAAATTAAACCCATAAATCAAGCTATATCAAACAATTAGGTCTTATCCAAACAGACACCATACCCAAGTTTTTCTGTGGATGGATAGTTGACTTTTAACGATTTCTCTCCTATCATATTGCAGCTTGACGGTCTTAAAAAATAAAACCGGATGATAATGGACGAGCGTTTGCCTCGTCTTTATTGCTTTTTATTGAAAGGTATCTGATGCGCGAAAAAGTGACACTGAAACGCAAACCCTTTATGCTGGTTATTCGTGACGGCTGGGGCCACAATCCCGATTCTCAGGAAAATCAATATAATGCAATTAAACAAGCCAATACCCCTGTCGATGACATGCTGATGAACGAGTACCCGAACTGTCTGATTCACACGCACGGTGAACATGTCGGCCTGCCGGAAGGGACCATGGGCAACAGCGAAGTCGGCCACCAGAATATCGGGGCCGGCAGGATCGTCCCGCAGGAATCGGTTCGGCTGAGCATGGCGATACGGGACGGTTCCTTTTTTGAAAACGACGAATTCCTAAAACTTATCAATTTTGTCAAAGAACACAACGGCAAGATCCACCTGATGGGTTTATGCAGTGACATCGGAGTCCATTCACTCCTGGATCATCTCTACGGCCTGCTGGAACTGGCAAAAAGAAATAACATGAACGATGTGGTCATTCATGCCTTTACCGACGGCAGAGACTCACCGCCAGACAGCGGAGCAGGATACATCGATGATATTGAAAAAAAGGCCCGCGAGATCGGTGTCGGAAAAATCGCGTCTGTGATGGGACGGTTTTACGCGATGGATCGTGACAGCCGATGGGACCGCGTGCAGAAAGCCTACGAATGCATGCGGACCGGCAAAGGCTTGAAGGCGAAAAGCGCCCCCGAGGCGATCGCCAACAGTTACGCCAAAAAAGTCACCGACGAATTCATCGAACCAACCAGCATCGTCAACGAGGATAACGAACCGATCGCGACCGTTGATGACGGTGACGGAGTTATTTTTTTCAACTTCAGGGGAGACAGGCCACGTGAAATTACCCGCGCGTTTGTCGAACCGGACTTCAAGGAATTTAACCGCACGTCAAAGCCGGATATCTATTACGTGTGTATGACCGAATATGATGCCACGATACCGGCCCCGGTTGCGTTTCCTAAACCGCCGAAAATGAAAAATATCCTCGGAGCCTATTTGTCTGATTTAGGGCTTCAGCAGTTCAGATGTGCTGAAACCGAAAAATACGCGCACGTCACCTTCTTCTTTAACGATTATAGGGAAAAACCATTCCCCGGCGAAGACCGCCAGATCGTGCCTTCGCCCCGAGTGAAAACCTACGACCTCAAGCCTGAAATGAGTGCGTATGAAGTAACCGACGTAATCCTTCAGCGTCTTGAATCGAATGATTATGATGTGATTGTGATGAATTTCGCCAATCCGGACATGGTCGGTCATACCGGGGATTTGTCCGCCGCTATTGAAGCCGCCGAGGCAGTCGATCAATGTCTCGGCAAAATACTCGATAAAGTAAAGAACCTGGGGGGCGCTGCGATTGTCACCGCTGATCATGGAAATTTTGAAAAGATGATCGACGAAGATCCGGACAGTCCGCATACCGCTCATACGATCGGTGATGTCCCCTTGATTGTTTTTGACGATCAGCATAAAAACGCAAAATTGCGAAAAGACGGCTCATTGGCCGATATCGCGCCGACACTGCTAAAGATGATGGATATTCCAAAACCTAATGAAATGACAGGCACGTCCCTGCTGCAGGGACCGTAAGCATTCGAAAGGATGAGGATTGTAAATAACGGATGATAAGCGAACACCGGAGACGTATGAAAAATGGGACATATTGTCACTCTCGACCACAACATGATTAACATGATCGCGGCGGGAGAGGTGATCGAACGGCCCGCAAACGTGGTCAAAGAACTGATGGAGAACAGCATCGATGCAGGCGCGTCTCAGGTACGTGTCGCCATTGAAGACGGCGGCAGAAAAAGCATCCGTATCAGTGACAACGGATACGGCATGGGCCCGGAAGATCTGTCATCAGCCTTCGAACCGCATGCCACCAGCAAAATCAAAAACCAAAAAGACCTGTTCGGTATTTCGACACTCGGCTTTCGAGGCGAAGCGCTGGCCAGCATCGCCTCCGTTGCTCATGTTAAAGCTAAAAGCCGAACCAGAGATTCTTTGACGGGTAACTGCATCGAGATCGACAGCGGTGAAAAAGGACCCGTGACCCCCTGCAGCACCGATGTCGGTACAACCATCGAAGTGCGTGACATATTTTACAAAGTTCCAGCCCGACGAAAGTTTTTGAGGACCGCCAACACGGAAATGGGACACATCAGTGAACAGTTTACCCGTCTGGCTCTGGCGAATACCGCCGTCGATTTGGCCCTGAAGCACAATAATCGGCAACTCTACCAGCTTATGCCGGACCAGGATATGCGTCAGCGAATCGCGAATCTGTTCTCTAATGATCTGGCCGATAATCTTCTCTACACCCAGCGAAGCGAAAAAAATATCGGGATCAGCGCTTTTCTCGGCAGACCCGATATCTCCAGATCCACCGGCCAGTATCAATATGTTTTCCTGAATAACCGTTTTATCCGTGATAAATTTATTAGCCACGCGATCAAGGAAGCTTATCGCGGTCACCTGGAGCCGAACCGCTATCCCGTCGCGTTTGTTTTTATCACCATGCCCTATGAAGATTATGATGTCAATGTTCACCCAACCAAAATCGAGGTCAGATTCTATAATGCCAACGCCATACATGCTCAGGTCTTATCGGTTTTGAGAGAGAAACTGTTATCAACCAATATGGATATCATTGCAACCGTCCCGACATCGCAATCACCGTCCAAACCCGATACGAAGATCGCCGAAGCCATGGCCGACTTTTTCAAAAAATACAAGCCGGATTCACATCAGCGGCAATTCACTTTAAGCCCCGCCGCAACGGCTCATCATATTTCAGCAACGAAAAAATACGAGATCGTCGAAACTCAAAAGAGCACGCATTTTTTTCAGGTCCACGACAGCTATATCATTCAGGAAACCGATGAAGGGCTCGAGATCATCGACCAGCACGCCCTCCATGAGCGGATTTTGTTCCAGAATCTGAAAACAAGAATCAGCAAAGGCCCGCTCGAATCGCAACGACTGCTCATCCCGCAAAGCTTTGAAATATCAGAAACTAAAAACGGTATCATCGACGCGCATCGTTCGCTTCTCGAAAAACTTGGAATCGAGATTGTCTCCTTCGGACCAAGAACCGCCGCTATTCAGTCCTTCCCCATGCTCTTGTCAAAAGCCAATCCGGTGGAATTAATGGAAGATATTATTGATCTGCTTTTAGAAAAGAAAGGTACCAGTGACACCGACTCTCTGATCGATGAGGTGCTCGAAATGGCGGCCTGCAAAGCAGCGGTCAAAGCCGGCCAGAAACTAACGGACAGCGAGATCGAACAGCTTCTGCTGGACAAAAAACAAACCGATTATTCCAGCCGATGTCCCCACGGAAGACCTACCACGATCAAATTCACTTTGAACGAGCTTGAGAAACAATTTAAGAGGACCTGATGAAACGGCACCTTATCCTCATTTCAGTGCTAATTCTTCTGTTATCCACAGCGCTATTGTTGATCCTGTTGAAAAAAACGGTTCAATCGCCTCCTACAAAGTCAAATAACCCGATACGGATAGTCAGCCTCGCTCCAAATGTCACTGAGATTCTTTACAAACTCGGCCTTGGTGAGAAAATTGTCGCGGTATCCAGTGACAGCGATTACCCGCCCCAGGCAAGATCGAAAACAAACGTCGGAACTTTCTGGCAGCCCGACACCGAAGCGATCATTGCCGCCAGAGCTGATCTGACGGTGACATTATCGTTCGAGCAACAGAAGAATATCGCCGATAGATTGGAACAAATGGGCTATAGTACATTGACAGTAAAGATCGAAACATTGAACGACCTGTATTCAGCGATAGAAAAATTGGGCAAAGCGACGGGCAAGCCGATGATTTCAAAACAATTAAGCAACGAGATCCGGCAAAAAATCGAAGCGATAAAATCGAAATATGCAAATACCAAAAAGCAAAAAGTCCTTTGGGTTATCCAGCCCCAGCCTCTGCGCGTGGCCGGTCGCGATACATTTATCAATGAGATCATTGAGATCACCAACGGGATCAACGCCGTCGGACCGACCGTTCAGCAATATCCGCCGATCAGCACCGAAGAACTCATTGCCGCCGATCCGGATGTGATCATCCAGTCGGGCATGGGCGGCGATCTCGATAATGAAAGACAGATAGCTCTGGAATTCTGGTCGAAATTTCCTTCTCTTTCCGCTGTAAAAAATTCAAAAATCTATGTCATTCAATCAGATAGTGTGTTAAGATTAGGACCGAGAATCATTGAAGGTATTGACGATGCGGCGCGGTGTCTGCATGGTCATCAATAACGTCTTGCTGACGGTTAATTACTATGGATAACAGCAAGTTTGTATTTGGTTTGATTGTCTCCGTTTTGATACTTGCGGTCACAATCGCTGCCTGTTCGTTAGTCGGTTCGCAGCAGATATCCCTTCGAAAAGCGTTACAGGGTCCCGGTCCAACAGAGCCGAATATCGATTACCAGATCCTTTTTGAGATTCGGCTGCCCCGTGTCGTCCTGGCGGCATTGGTTGGAGCGGCTTTGGCCTGTGCGGGCGCGGTGCTCCAGGCTATTTTACGAAATCCATTAGCTGAACCGTTCATCCTCGGCATCTCCAGCGGGGCAGGTGTCGGAGTCATCCTTGCTGTCATCACCGGTATAAGCTGGACATGGTGTGGCGGATCGCCTGTATCGATGTTCGCATTCACAGGGGCGATGCTGACGATCTGCCTGGTCTGGCTCATCGGTCATCTGGCCGGCAGGTCACAAACTACCCATCTATTATTAGCCGGGGTTGTTGTCAATGCGTTTCTTTCCGCTGTCATGATGTTCCTGACCTCGATCGCAAAAAGCGAACATTTTTACACAACTGTCTTCTGGTTGATGGGAAATATTACGCAGAAGAATACACCGGTACTGTTATCGAGTGCGATTTTCATAATCTTATTCATAATTGTATTAACAATGCTGGGTAAAAAACTAAATGTTCTCAGCCTTGGTGACTTTGACGCAAAAAGCCTCGGCATTAATCCGGCCAGGCTTCGATTTACAGCTTTTGTCTTAAGTGCGTTCGTCACGGCAATTGCGGTCAGCCTCAGCGGACTGATCGGTTTTGTTGGATTGATTATTCCACATGCCGTTCGTTTCGTCACGGGACCGGATAATCGAAAGCTGCTGCCGGTCTGTGCTATGATCGGTGCGGCATTTCTGATTTTAGCTGACACCATTGCACGGACGATCATCGCGCCGTCTCAGCTTCCGGTCGGTATCATTACCGCCCTCTTAGGCGGCCCTTTCTTTCTGCTGATGCTTGCAAGATATTCGAAAAATCTGAACCGGGTGAAATAAACGATGATCAATGCAGACAAAGTATGTTTTGGTTATTCAAAGGATCACGTGATCCTTAAAAACGTAACATTCAACGTTCCCAAAGGACATTTTTTCGTGATTGCCGGACCAAACGGTGTCGGCAAATCGACATTGCTTTATCTTATGGGCGGACTGTTAAAGCCTCGAAGCGGCATCATCAAAATAGGACCGAAAAATATTCACTCGGTCACCGCCCGGCATTTAGCCCGGCATATTGCCACCGTTCGTCAGGAACATACACCGGTTTTCGATTTCAATGTCGAACAGATCGTCTCGATGGGTCGGTCGCCCTACTATTCACTTTTGAATTTTTCCACGGACAAAGATGAATATATTGTCAACGAAGCTATGACGACCACACAGATCAGTCAATTCAGATACCGTCCTCTGTCGCATCTCAGCGGCGGAGAACGGCAGCGCGTTTTCATCGCACGGGCGATCGCACAGGACACATCCATTCTGCTGCTCGACGAACCGACCAGTTTTCTCGATCTGAAATACCAGGTCGGCATTTACGACCTGCTCAAACAGATGCAGATCGAGAAAAACAAGACCATCGTACTTGTCACTCACTCTATCAACCTCGCGATGCAGTATGCCGATACCGTGCTGCTGCTGGGACAAAACCATCATTATCATTTGGGCCCGACACGGGAGATCCTCACGCAAAAAATAATCGAAGCCGTCTTCGATGTCAAAACCATTTCCATCGCTCTGGAGGGTAAACGCTTCCACATCCCTTATGGAAAATACTTGTGAAATCATTATGACGAAATATATACAATTTGATTACGACATAACGGTTATCAAAATGTATAATCGAGCAAAGCGATTCGGACACAAAAGATGTTAATATTTTTTTGTGAGGTCCTGTGATGAAAATTTTTTTATCTTATGGATTACTTTCTGGTTCATAGGTACAGGCATTCTTTCAGCCAAACCTTGTCCCGAAGCTGATTTGACACCTAATGGTATAGTAGAAGATAAAGACCTCAGGATACTCGCCCGGCAGTGGCTTGCGAGCCCTTCCGGGTGCATCGAGACTAACAAGCCGGATATCGACTTCAGCGGGACGGTGAATTTCAGGTATTATACCGCCATCGCAAAAAACTGGGAAGCCAAAGGTGACTTTCTCGCCAACCGTGTTTTTCCTTCCGACGTGGGCAATGACGCGGACGGTATTCAGGCTGCGATCGATTCCGGCAAAAGCACGGTGTACCTGACTCACGGCGGCAGCGGCGGCAACCCGATGTATAAAGTCGTGGACGCCTCGCTCTCGGCGATCACGAGAGACGGTACTCACAGCAGTGATAAATTTGACGTACTGGTCGAAAAACTCAGAACGGCGAGACAGGAAAATTATGGCGGTCATCCGGAACCTACTTTCCGCTTTTAGTCGGTGCAGAACAATAAGTAAAACGCATATTCAAAATGCAATTCATACCTCTTTGCAACCGTAGAGATGAAATTTTGTTTTCTTTTCTGAATAAATTTACTATATTTTTACGATATGATCATTGAACTAAGGATGTTTTGAATCTTAAAATAAATGCTATGTTTAAAATCCGATGTCCAAACTGTGGTCACTTCCTGACCTGGTATTGTGAAAAACTGTTGACCCTTAAACCAGGCAGTATAACGTGTTCAAAATGTTTATCCCGGATTCAGTTGCTCAATCCCGGTGCGTGCTATTTTATGAACGGGGCTGTTTTTGCCATATTGCTGGCGATTATTGTTCTCAACAGCATTGAGCCGATGTGGCTATGGCTTATCCTTTTGACCATCGTGAGTTGGGCGATCAACCCGATCATCATTGCGATCTTCGGTAAATGGGGATTTTGGAATGTCAAAGACGAAAAAGCTGCCAGACTGGAAAAGCTGATTGCAGTACAAACGGTCACTTCGGTCATGAACGGTATTTGGGCAATGTACCTGGTA
>CAZNET010000106.1:0-7959 GCA_964571885.1 uncultured Pirellulales bacterium | reverse complement strand
GATGACGGTTGGGAAGAAATATAAACCCTGCTATTGTTGGAGCCGCTCTGAATTCAACACTGAAAAGACGTCCTGTAATAAAAAAGCAGATGAAAAAAAAGTTATTTTCTTATAATTTAACCGGTTTACACAGATTTTTTTTATCGGCAGCGACTCGGCCGCAGACTTTGCATAAGTATTTTCCGTTTTTCACCATAGCCTTATAATCCTTTGGATTACTGATTTGATATCCAAGGTTGTTCAGGTAGCAAAGGTGCTTATCATGTCCGGGATGAGGCATTTGAGCTTTTGCCATTTTATATCTCCTTATTGACTGAGTTTTTTTATAGGTCCATTTGAAATAAATTATATTGTTTATCATACTCTGTCAACTTTTTTCATGTTCGTTTAAAAGTACCCTCAGAAATCAGACGATAAAATCCGTGCTAACAATAACGGAGTTTAAGACTTAAATAATGTTTGAAAAAATGAAAAAAGGCGGATTGAACTTAAGGGCAGACGTGTACAGGATACGCTGGTATCCGGGTTATAAAAGTTATGTCAGCATGACCAACAATCGGCTCAAACCGAAAAAAATGCCGCCTTTGATGGTACGAAAAGCGGAATGGAGACGCTGAGAAGAAACAGAGGAGCATTGTAAAGACTGTTGGAATAAATGAAAGGCGTAAAACGTGATAATACCTAAGATTAAAAATGTTCAAAACATCATCAAAAATCCGGATGATTTGCTGACCATCAATGAAAATATCAGTGTCGCCGAAGCGGCTAAGATCATGGGCGAACACAATGTCGGTTGTTTACTGGTATTTGATAACAATGAAAGTTTTGCCGGTGTTGTGACCGAGCGGGACATGATGGCCAAGGTGCTGACGAGAAATTCGACGGTAACCCAAACGCTTGTCAAGGAAGTCATGACGCCGAATGTCATTTGCTGTGACATGGAATCAGATATTTCACAGGTAGAACGGCTGATGAGCGAACATAAGATCCGTCATATTCCAATTGTCGAAAATAACAAGCCCATCGGGATGATTTCGAGCAGGGACTTGATCGCTTATCGCCTTCGCAGCAACAGGGAGATGAAGTCGGCTGCCGAGGAAATCGCAATGCTGTCAGCTCAACTTAAAAGTCATAAATTCGAGGATGTCATCGATCTGACCATTAATGAGGTCCCGCGAAGTTTTGAAGCCGAAAGAGCTGTTCTGTGTTTTATGTCTAACACCTCCGATGAACCTATGATTTATCGAAACGGCTGTCCGTTTTTCTCGGAAAATCTCCCCAATAACGAACAAGTCAAAAAACTTTCCGAGGTTGAAAATGTGATTTGCGATAAAATCTGCACAGAATGTGAAATCCTCGGAGGCAAAGCCCCAAGACTGGTCATCCCCTTAAAAATTACGGATAAGATCGATACGAGAAATAAAGATGTCGAAGAGCGTCAGGGCTTTTTGTGTATGTGCCGATTCAGCCTGACCTCGGAAAACTCGGATGAAGCAAGGCTGTATAAGGCATCTTTGTTAAAAGACGCGTTGACGGTCAATCTGACCAATGCCAAACTCGTTCAGAAATATGAGAAAGCCCGGCAGGACAGCGAAATCGATCCCCTCACAGGGGTCAGCACCAGGCGCGTACTTGAAAAAGCGATCAAGAAAGAACACGCCAGGGTTTGCCGATATGCAGGTACTTTCTCGATGGCGATTGTGGACCTTGACAATTTCAAAAATATCAACGACAGTGCCGGTCATGATGCCGGGGATATCGCGCTCAAGCAGGTCGCACAGACGATTCAGGACAACACGCGGACAAGCGATGTCGTTATCGCCCGCTACGGCGGCGACGAGTTTGTTTTGCTGATGCCTCAAACAAATCTGAAAGGCGCAAAGATTCTGTTGGAAAGAATACGCCGTCAGGTGAAACTCATCTCGATTCCGGGTATCGTTAGCATCACAATCAGCAGCGGCGTTGCTGAATGGAACGGAACCGAAGCCGACACCGGTAAATATGTTTTAAAACGTGCCGATGAGGGCCTTTACGAGGCGAAAAAAGCCGGCAAAAACTGTGTTCGGGCGAAAAATGATTCGACCGATGCCCTTATCGCAAGCTGAATCGAATCATTAAGAATCAAATCTGCGTTTACTCATTGTTTTTATTTTGTGATCTTTTCTCCAGGCCGGAGTCGATCTCTCGCATCATGAAGAAATTCAAAAACGTCCTTAATACGATAATTGACGCCAGTTGGCCTATATCGTTCCATGTAGGTGCCAGAGTTGTATTAAGAATACTTGCGCCGATCAGAAAACCCAGTCCCAGGCTGAACGCATGGCCCAGTTCGATCCTGCTTTCGCGAAACGATTCGGCTGAACTCATTTTGAAAAGCGCATCTTTGATGAAAATAATGAGACTTTTGACAATCCCAAGAAAGATAACAATGATCGCCAGAAAATGACATATAAGCACCACACCGTCAACAAATATCTGTACAACACGTCCGAACTCCATTTGCGCTCCTGAATCAATAAACGCGGTTTTTGAGCTTTTGCAGGCCGGTTGATAATACAGCAACCTTGGAGGAATGTCAATAAAATAGCCGAAACAACGGGGTCATTTCAATCAGTGCTGTTTTGTGGGTTCGTAAATTCTGACTGTGTTTTTACCATCCTGCTTGGCCAAATAAAGGGCCTCATCGGATCGACTGGTGATATCTTCGGGATTCAGGTCGGGGCCGTATTCTCCCAGCCCAACACTGATGGACAACGAAATAGCTTTGGATTCCCAGGCCACCGTTGTTTCAGCGACCGCATGAACCATTCGCTTGGCGACGGTCAAAGCGTCTTCAATGTCCGTATTGGGCAGGATCACAGCAAACTCATCTCCACCGTAGCGGGCAGCTGTGTCAATCTGACGGATACATCCTTTGATTTGTTTGCTGACTTCCCGAATAACATTATCGCCGGCCCGATGGCCGTAAGTGTCATTAATGTCCTTCAGATTATCGATATCGACCATTACCAGCGATATTTGTCCCCCATAACGCCGGGATCGCCAAAGTTCTTTTTCGAGGATCTCGTAGAAGGTCCGATGATTAGCCAGACCGGTTAAGCCGTCCGTGCGGGCCTGGCGGATCATTCTTTCAAACATCTTTATATTGCCGATGGATGCGCCGACCAACTGGCTGAAAAGTTCGACCAGTGCAATATCGTCGGGACTGAAAGTATCGGAATCGGTTTTATCAGAAAAATTCAACACCCCCACAACTTTGTCCTGGCAGAGGAGAGGGGTAATAAGGCAGTTTTTGGTCCTGTAATTTTCAGCAAAAGCACGTTGTGACTTGCGTATGATCGGCTTTTCATGTCTGTCAATATCACTGACGAGAATGAGCTGTTTGCTTTTAACGGCCATGACCATCGGGGATATATCTTTCTGGTTCAATGAGACGATTTTATTAATCAAAAAAGGATGGCTGTGTTTTTGTAAATGCAAAATCGCACCATTGTCGTCAAGAATGTAAAGTGACGCAAAGCGGGCACCGATAATCTTGGAAATTTTATTCACACAAATATCCGCGATTTTCTTAATATCAAGACAGTTGATCTGTCGGGCGAACGGTGTGATTCGTTCGATCAATGAAATGCCGGTTTTCGGATTGTTTTGGTTATCTTTCAATTTTCTCATTTCTTCTTAAAAATTCAAAATCATATAAATTTTTAATCGGTAAATTCAAGCGGCATGTTTTCTAAAATATTCATTTCTAAGCGATTTAGAGAAATTGACACAAACCGTCCGTCTCGATGGAACCTCTAAGGATACGGTTTTTTTAATGCGTCCTATAACCGCAGGCTTTTGGTGTAATTTCTTTTTATATCACTGTGTTTCTTTGAATCATGGCTTTAGAGCAAACAGTTAGCTAAGTCGGGTGCCGGAATAGACGATGATAGAAGAGCAATAAAAATACGGATTCAGGTGGATAATCGTATGGCAGCGACCCAAACAGATATGCTCAACAGTATGATGGAAACAGCAGACAAAGGCTTTGATAGCTTTTGCGAAGATATATCAACGATGTTCAGTGTCGAAGCGAAATCGACCTATCTTGAATCGGTAAGGTTAAATACGGCAGGACTGAAAGAGTATTTCAAAAAAGCGGTTGCGGTCAATGCCGTCGAGACTCATGGAACGCTGGATGGCTGTTTATATTTGCTTTTCGATTTTAAGGGATTATTTATTCTGTCCGGCGTAATTATGATGCTGCCTGAAAAAGCCGTACTCAAAAACGCTAATCAGGGAACTCAGAAAAAAGCCCGGGAAAATCAGGATAGTGTCAGCGAGGTGGCCATGCTGCTGGCCGGTACGCTGGAGCGAGTGTTTCGCGAAGAATTCGATAAAGATCAGCGGCTTGAGAAGACCAAAACATTTATCGGTAAACCCTGGACCAAATCAGGCGAACATCTTGATATCAAAGACGATGAAGAATTTACGCTGGTTTCGTATGAAATGTCGATCGCCCCTTATCCTGCTTTTATCTGTAGCCTTATTTTACCGGACAATTTAATCAAAAAAGTCCCTGATCCGAATAATCCTGCTCAGGATGATGAAAACCAGACAGAGTCCTTCCGGGACCAGGAGACGGCGTCCGAGGAAATCACCGAGGATAAAATGGCGCAAGCAGATATGAATGAACAGACTGAAGTTGAACAGCTGCAGTTGACCAAGCAGGAAAATCTTACTGACCAACAAACAAAGTCTGACTCTGAAAAACAAACAAAAGACGATATCGTAACCGACAAGGAACCGATAAAAGAGCAGGTGTCAGCCGGTGAAAACGACAATATCATCGAGGATAATGTGGTCGAAGAAGCAATGAAAGAAGAGCAAAACAAAGAAGACTCAGACGAAAAAAACACACCGGCTGACACTCAAAACGCTGAATCGTCCGATGCATCCGCCGAAGAACCGGCAAAAAGAAAAGTTCAGGATGATATCGCAAAGAATCAGCAAATCAAAAGCGAACAAAAGAGTATCACTGAAGCGGATACCGATGAAGCTGTGACTGCCGAGAGTGATAAAGAGGGAAATGACGAACAAGTCACGCCGGCCGTCGAGGAAGAAATGATGAATCAGGACACCGACAAGGCAAAAGAAAATTCGTCTCGAGAGGAACCTCAGGGGCCTATCTCCGAAGCCATTGAGGAAATTCTCGATACAACGGTCGATTCACTCAATACTGCGGCGCGGAAGACAGCGGAGGCAAAAACCAAACCGGCACTTTTATCGATTACCGCCGCGCATATTATGCAGCAGCGCGTCACCTGGGCACGTCCGGATGAAAGCGTTCAGCAGGTCCTGACGAAAATGCAGCAAAGCGGCTGTGACTATGTGCTTGTCGGGACCGTTAATAAAACGCCTGAAGGCATCGTCTCAAGGTCCGATCTTTCCGCCGCGATGAGTCCTTATCTCAAACCGCTCTTTGCCAAGTGGCGCCGGCCGATCGATGACGCGACTTTACAGATCAAGATCAAGTGGATTATGACCAAGCCGGTCCAGACCGTGAATATCGATACTTCAATCGACGTTCTAATGGATACCATGAGTCAGGCCGGTATTCGCTGTCTGCCCGTAACCGATAATAAGGGAAATGTCCAGGGTATTGTCACTGTCTTCGATATTTTCAAAGAAGTTTTGAAATGACATTTAACAATCGTTCTAATTTACAATCACTTCCAGATTTTTCCGCAGTTTTTACATCGGTGCTTTTTTTTAAGAAACGGCAGCGGAAATCTAAACAGTAATATTCCCAAGAAGAAACATTTTCTGGAAAACGTTTCATATTCAATATCTTCACTGCCGTAGCTTGGACAGGTTTGGTCAATTGTTTCCGCCGGCATTTCTTTTACTTTCTGTGCATCAAGGTTCTTATCGGCTTTGAGTATTTCCTTGGCCCTGTCTGCGTCGGACTGTTTGACCATCAATTTTATACCTCTGTCGGCGCCGGATGAAAGCCAATAGGTCGATATAAAATGCTTACCGAGTAAAAAGCACTGGATACCGTTCGCTTCCAATTTTATCCTGGCCAGCTCAGCTTCGGTTGCAGGGTCCGGGCCGTAGATAAAATGATTTATTGTTATTAGTTTTTCTGTCATACACAAATTATACCTGCTCTATCGAAAATTTCAATGTCTGTTCTTTTCTAAGGTTCTGCAGCCTTGACGGTGAGAGTAGATTTTGATATTTATGGCCATTATTAAATACAGCGGTCACCGTGGTAAATTGTCTTGGAAATGATTATGGATAATGAGCATTCTTATATGATTGGCTGGGGAACACTGGCCTTGATCAACGCGGGTCTGGCACAGTGTAAAAACAGAAGCGGTTTTAACTGGTTTCTGCTGTCTTTGCTTTTAGGTCCATTTGCGACGTTTATCTTGATCGTATTTTTCGATAAATAAAAAGCTAAATAAGTCAATCTGTTCACCCTCTTTCTGTGTCGCATTTGATACTGGAAATAACAAGATGGTATTAAACTGCTGATGTTTGTCAAAATATAATTCATTGTTGAACAAATCTCTCGGTTCTGTTGTTTCCTGGATCTCAATCTGCTATATTAGCTTTATCGTAAACTCTCAGGAGCTAACACTATCGATGCAAAAATTTATTTATTATATACTGGTACCAGCGGCAATAATGATCAATTGCAGTTGTCATAAAGAAAGTTCAACGCAGGCCCAATATACATTAACACAAATCAATGTTAGTATACCCAGATCAACCAATAATATAATAATTGCAAATGACTTGCTGTTTTTAGAGAGCCAACAGCATTTCCCGAAGATAATTCACAAAACGAAATCCGCACGGTATAAACATATTTCCCGTACGAGACATAAATTTACTCTTGCTTCGAAAAGCGGTACAAGAACAGAAGACATTTTCCAGTCAAGGAATACCACCTTTAAAAGAGAACTATGGCTATCCAGTGACGGCGGGGCAATAGCGATTCGAAACCAAATCACCAATGACAGCAAAGAAAACATCGAACTTGAATTGATGACACCTGTTGTCTGTTCGGAACAGAGCGATTTAACGATCAATAAGGAAGGCGCTCAGCAATGGGAGATGGTGATCCAGAAAAGATTAAAAAACGGCCTTCCTACCTCAGTTCGATTAGGTGAAAAAGATAATGATTTCAAAGAACTTGGAAGTAAAACAATCGAAATAGATCCGTTCTGTCTGATTCGTTCAAAAAATGTACCAGAACAAACCATTTTGATGGGGTTTTTAACCGGGCCTGATCATTGCTCGCGTTTGTTAATGGACCTTGATACCAGTAAGAACGAAATGCAGCTTGGGCGGTTAACTGCGGAATGTGAATTTGACGGCTGTATTATGCCGCCGGGCACGACGCGAATAAGTCAGTGGTTCATTATTCAAATCGGCAATAATCCAACAGAACTGATTGAAGATTATGCAGATATGTTAGCGGATTATCACGACGTTGGGTCACCTGCCGAAAATTCGCCGACCGTACTTTGCAGCTGGTATTACTACGGGCAGCATTTCAACGAAAAAGATTTCATCGAGGATCTGCACTATCTTAAACAGCACCCGATGCCTTTAGATGTCTTTTTGATCGATGACTGTTGGTCACAATCGTGGGGTGATTGGCAGGCAAATGAGAAATGGCCGAGCGGGATGAAAGCAGCCGCTGATAGAATTCGGCAGACTGGTTTAATACCGGGCATATGGACATGCCCTTATCTTGCACATGAAAACTCAAAAATTGCACGTGAACACCCCAATTGGCTGCTGAAGTCAGATAACGGAAAAAGGTACATCTTCAGAATGGTCGGTAATAACTATGTTTTAGATCCTACCTATCCCGGCGTCTGTGATTATCTCGAAAATTTATACCGCCAAATGACTCAGCAATGGGGATTTACATATCACAAACTCGATTTCATGCGG
>CAZNET010000105.1:0-7966 GCA_964571885.1 uncultured Pirellulales bacterium | reverse complement strand
TCTGGTATTTCAGACATTTGCCGGAAAGAGTATTCAGATGGATGGAAAAGAACTGGGGTTGGCATTTATGTGTCACCGCAAGGTTAAGTCAATGAAATAGAAAGATGGTAGTTATATGACGCTTGTCAATAAGCAAACTATAAATACGCGCGTCGAAATCGCAATTCGCGGCCCTTGTAATTATTCTTGCCCTTATTGTGTTGCAAGTAATAACCATGAAACGTTATCACGATTTTATTTGCCGCAATTGTCTCGGTTATATGAAGATTTGTCGAGCCGATTTGTTGTTACCTGTTTTGAGTGTGGTGCTTCGGAACCGACGATCCATCCTCAGTTTCAGGATATTCTTGAAATAGTTACACGCGATGGCATGGCATCGATCCCAACGAATAATTCTATTGACCCGGCTCGCTGGATTCCGGCGGATCACCCGGAGCGTATGCTGGTCAGGGCGGCACTTCATCCACAGGGTGAAGAAGATTTTGAGGGGTTTGTTCGGCGCTTAATCTTTTTGAAAAATACCGGTGTCAAATCGAGAGTAGAATTTGTCGCTCACCCACAAAGATACGAAAAGCTGCAATATTATCAAAATTATTTCGAGCAAATTGATATTTCTTTCATTCCGGTTCTTTTCAGGGGTGAATATAACGGTAAAAAATATCCTGAATCTTATGAACCGGAAGAGCTCAATTTTTTAGGAATAAAGAATCAAAGCTGGTATCAACGCTTAAAGCCTGAAATGACAATACGGGATTTTAAAAATATTCCGTGCCTTGCGGGTTTTAGATCTGTTTATATTGGGCCTGAAGGCAACTTAAGAAGGTGTTTATACGACCCGCAAATATTGGATGTTCCTTATGACAAAGCTGTCCCTTGTCAAGTTAACCATTGCGGTTGCGGTTTGTTATTGGAGCAGCTCAATACTCTCGATGAAGAATATTGGAATCACTGGCGCAGGTTAACAGGACTTGAGCTTGCTGAGGAAGATGATCGTAATGTTGATGAAGTGGTGGAGGAAAAAAAAGCTATTTACTGGGACCTGATAAAACGATATGGAAAAATCGGGAACAATCCGGTCGCGGATAATAACAGTGATTTAGCTGCGTGTAAAGATTCATCAATTGAAGCGGTAGATGAACGAAATGAAAATAAAATAAAACGTGTTTCGTTTCATGCGATCCGGAAGGATCAAAAACCAAAGGTCGTATTGATCAATCCCTGGAGTGAAGATGAAGAGGGGGTTCACTGGACACCGCAATATCAGCAGGATTACTGGCGGAATCCTTATATTGGTTTGGTCGAACTGGCTACTTACCTCGAATCGCTCGGTCATCCGATAAAAATTATTGATTGTGAGCGGGATTTATTGATTGAGGCGGATGGCAATCCGGACTGGCTGCTCAAATTTGTCGAAAAAAGGATCCGGTTTTTAAGACCCGATGTGATCGGTGTGACCGGGATGACCTATCGTTACCCTCAATCATACCGGATACTAAAAACGCTCGGTCGGTTGAAAGACGAATTGAAATTTAAATTAATCCTGGGCGGTTGTCATGCTTCCGGTGAACCCGAGATGTGTCTTGAAGACATACCTGAACTGGATTGTATTTTTGTGGGATTTGCGGAAGTTGGTTTAAAGGCTTTTCTTAACGGTGCCTCACTGGATCAGGTGCCGGGCATTATATATAAGGGTAACGGGCAGGTCAAAAGCAATCCTAAACAGTTTATAACAGATTTAGATGAGTTGCCGACAGCGAAATGGTCAATGATCGATGCCGGATTTTATACCCATCCCAATATTCGTATTCATCGTTCAAAAACAACACCGCTGCGTTCTTTGGATACGGTATGCAGTCGAAGTTGCAACAGAGCATGTAATTTTTGCGCGAGGAATGAATGTAAGCCTATCTGGCGCAGCGTTGATAACATATTGGAATTTATACGTCATACACAGGAAAAATTCGGTACAAATGCCACGATATTTCAGGATTCGTCATTAGGCAATAATCCTCGGTTTCTCTATGCGTTGTGTGAAGGGATTCTGGCCAAAGGGATGCAGAAAAATTTGATCTGGACAGCTAACATGAATGCCGGGCAAATTGATACGGAAATATCAAAATTGATGTATCGAGCAGGTTGCAGGCTGGTGTTTGTCGGCTTCGAATCCGGCAGTGACAGAATGCTTAAACTCATGCGTAAAGGTACCACCGTCGCTGATAATCTGCAATGTGCACACATTCTCGAACAAACAGGTATGCCATACTGGGCGAGTTTTATTATCGGCTATCCCGGTGAGACAGAAGAGGATATCCTGGCGACGATACGATTTGTCGAGCGGATCAATCCGACAACCGGCTGGGCCAACTCATTCACGCCATTCCCGGGGTCTCCTGTTTATGACCAATTAAAACAGGAAGGTAAAATTCAAGTCCGATCAACCGAAGACTGGATGAACTACAGCAGAACCGGTTGGGGCAATACTCATGAGGGACTCTTTGCGGATATGGACCCCGGGCGTTTTGAAAATTACAGGGTGATTTTGAAAAATAAATTTTCTTCGATTACAGAAAGGGGCTTGAAACGTCCCTTGGAGTTTTCAGCTTAGTTTAATGATGTCCTACAAGGAAAACAGATTATGAAAAGAGTATATGTCACCATAATACGGGATTCCTATAACGGTGGCGCAAAAATGATGGTTGAATTTGCCCGTAAACTAAGTGATATGGGTTATGACGTTATTGGGTTATTATGGAATCAGTCACATCACAGCGGGAGTCTCGACTGGATGGTCAAGCCTTTGAATTTCGAAACAACGGATACGATTAAATCATTGGGATCAGACGAATACATTGTTTCAGATTATTTTTCCCGAGCAACTCCCTATTGTCAATGGTATGATCATCCGAATTTCAGGTTCTGGGATCACGATCAGTTGTTCAGAGAGTTGGCGGTTAATCCTTATGGTGAAATGGTCAGGTGGCTGCAATCCTTAAAAATTTATGCGATAACCAATTCAATTCATGCGCCTCAGTACGCGCAAATCAATTCAGATTTGGTTGCGTTGGAATACTGGTTTGATGAGGATTTATTTTATTTTGATTCATCGATAAAGAAGAAAAGACAGGTAGCGATTCATAAAGATTCGACGGTCGATAAGAATGTTATCGAAATGATTCCCGACACAATAAGCAAGCTCGGTTATGAGACGGTTCTTTTTGACAATTACCCCGAAGCGGTCATTGCAGAGCTTTTGCGCGATACGGATGTTTATATGCTTTGCAACCGACCGAAGATCAATGTATTTCAATGGGGAACATTGTCTTACAGCCAAAAGGAATATCGACTGGCCTATAACGGCGAAGGTTACAGTATGGTCGGGGCCGAGGCGATGTGCTGCGGGGCGGTGACGATCGGATTTAACGTTAAGGGCAATCAACTTTATATGAACAATCAGAACTCGAAGGTCTATGAGCCTGATGACTGGTCCGGATTACTCCAAGGGCTTTACGAAATCGTAACTGATTCTGACCTTAAGGAAAATCTGCGTCAAGCTCAGCTTGAAACGGCCCGTAGTCAATTGAGGTGGTCACACAAGCAGGAGGACGCTATCGATACGTTATTAAGCGTTAAGAATCGTATCATCTCAGTACCGACATTTAATAGTCAGATAAATCCGGCATCAGAGTTGGTTTAATTAGGAAAATATGCTTACATGAATGTGGTCATTATAACAACGGTCAATACGGTCGAATGCCTTTATAAAATAAAGGAATACTGTCCAGGGTGGGTGCCGATCGTGGCCGGTGATCTGAAAACACCGCACGAAAGGAACAAGCAGATTTGCAGTGAGGTGGGCGGTATTTATCTGGATCCCCGGACGCAGATGAAGCTTGGATTTACCCACGCCGCCGCGGTGCCGTGGAATTGCTATGCTCGTAAAAATATCGCTTATTTATATGCTTTGAAAGAAGGGGCTCAGTTATTTTATATCACCGATGACGATAATTCTCCGCTGAACGACTGGTCCGATCATGTTGATTTTAGTCCTAAAGACTATGAAGTAGTGACATCAGACACCGGCTGGTACAACTGTTATGAAGGCTCTTTTACCAACGGGGCTGGGGCGATAACGCCGCGGGGGTATCCCTGGTGGCTTATCGGTAACCAAAATGGATATCGCAGAAAAAAGGCCTCGGCTAAAGTAGGAGTGATCGCGGGTTTACCGCTGGGCAGTCCGGATGTCGATGCGGTGACACGAATGATCAAAAATCCGGAGGTACAGCAGTATCCGGCCACGGATGTCGTATTGGAAAAAGGGACAATGTGTCCTTATGATACGCAAAATACGATCATCGTTCGTGAATTAATACCGGCCAATATGCTTTGGTCTTATTCGGTTATTGAGGAAAACGGTAAGGGGTGGCGGCGATTTGATGATATTATTGCCGGCTATATCGGCCAGGTTATCGCATGGAAATACGGCTATCGTGTTCGGTTCGGCAGGCCGTTTTGTTATCAGCAGAGAAATCCGCATGATACTCTTCAGGACCTTCTGGTTGAGATCGACGGCATGCAGTATCAGAAACAGATGCTTGATTTGATAAGTAATATCGAATTAACCGGTAACAGCGTTGCAGAAGATTTACGGATCTTTGTTTACGCGATGCTTGAAGCGATACCAACGCTGCCGAAGAGTTTGAAAGTTTATGTCGATACATGGATTGACGATCTTCATTCGATAGGAATGTGTTAAGATGATGAATCATATAGTTATAACCGGCAGAAACGATAATCACGGCGGCTCGAGATTTGCCGATAAACTCATCGAGATTCTCGACTGGAACACGAGGATGTTCGAAAGATACGACCTCGCATATACTTTCTGGTTTGTCGAATGGGGTCGCGAAGGAGACAATGACTGGTTATCACCCGAGCTGGTTAAGCGTTACACGCACTGCCGATGCATTATGGTGCCGAATAATGTGGTCCGCGACGCACAGGAAGGACAGGTACATTTCCAGGAATTTACCGCCAAAAATATAGCTATCGCTCGTGTACAAAACGGATTGATCATCGCGACGAACAGCGACATCATTTTTTCCAAAGAATTAACGATATATCTCAAACATCTAAATGCAAATGATAATGATATTTACAGAGCCCCAAGGCAGGATTTCAAGTGTGACGAGGCCATTCCAGCCGACGAAAGAAATTTTCAGTTAACCCAGATGCATGGTATCGGACCCAAGTGCGGTGAAGCCGCAGGGGATTTTGCCGCTGCGACCGTCGCGGGATGGGAAAAACTGAAGGGCTATTCGGAATCAAAAAGACATACCCGTTTCCTCGACTCGGAGCTGATGACACGCGCATTTCAAATAGGGATGATCCCGATCATTACACCGTGTGTATATCATAAAGAACATCCTGAATCGACAAAATTCGCCGATGTCTGGAAATTTCAATGGGGAGAATATGACAGAGAGCTGGCGATGGGAAACAAGGTTATGCCCCGCGAGGAAGTCTGGGGACATATGGATTGTGTACTGCGCATGAATACGGAACGATGCGCTTATATCAACCGCGATGACTGGCAAGCGGTTGAAATTCCCGAAAACGAAACGATTGAGAAAATTCAAAGCAATAGTCCCACAGAAGATGATATGCTTGTGACCCTTCTTTTCAGACAGAGCATCGGCAGGATGCTGAACCGCGCAGAGACGATCTCCTTTCATGAATTTAATAATGCGATGAGATATGTTCAGCGGTTAATTCGTCAGGATGATTTGGAAGCATATATAGAAAAAAACAAAGAGCGTTTTCCTGTCGAGACACTGCCGTTGATCGTGATGAAATTACGGTCGGAATTAACACAAGGCGAGGAAGCAGTCATTGAAAAGCTCGAGTATGCTTTCGGATTTTTAACACGAGATAAAAATTATAATCTCAATACCGGCATCGCGTTTGATGAAACAGATGATCCTTCAAGCGAAGAGGAGATTCAACGTACATTATCAATTCGTGAAAGTCTGACGCGAATGCTGAGTCGTGACCAACTGGTGAGTATCTCAGAGTATAAATGTGCCTATGGATGGATGGAAAAACTTATCGCCTCGCCGGATTATACATTGTTTTTAAAGGAAAATATGCAGAAACTTCCGAGGGCGATTATTCCGATGCTGGTAATTATGCTTCGAACAGCGATGTACCAAGGCAAGACCGAGCTGGCGGTCGATCTTGAGAAAGCCTTCGGTCTGCTGACCTGGGAAAATACTCAACCTTATCATTCGGTTGAGTTTTCATTTGGAGAAACAAGAAACGATCAGCCTTATTTAAGTATCGTCATGGCGTCCCGAAATGACGATCATGGCGGTAATATGATCGATCGAATGCAGACCAGTGTCAACGGGATTATCGAACAGTCACAGCGATTTAAATTAAAGACCGAATTGATCGTCGTAGAATGGAACAAACCTGAAGGCAAAGCCGGTCTGGCCGAAGCGTTAATCTGGCCTGACCACAGTGACTACTGCTCGGTTCGGTTCCAGGAAGTGCCCAATGATATTCATCAAAGATATGATTATCATGATCTGCTCCGTTTTTTCCAGATGATCGCCAAGAATGTGGGAATTCGCCGGGCACGCGGTCAGTTTATCCTCGCGACGAACATCGACATTATGTTCACAAACGCTTTATTCGAGTTTTTCGCATCCGGCAAAATGGAAAGAGGCAGACTTTACAGGGTGGATCGATGGGACGCTGATGAACATATACCTCTCAAATTGCCGATTGATAAACAATTAGGGCATTGTTACAAGAACGTCTTGCGCATTAACCTCAAAGAAGGGACACAGGATTTCGAAAAAGGTATTTTTTACGATCATTTTAGAACGGAAATAGGTCATAAAAAACCGCCTTTGCATACTAACGCATGTGGTGATTTTCAATTAATGTGGAGAGGACATTGGCATGAACTGAAGGGATATCCGGAACTGCATATGTTCTCTTTGCATCTGGATTCATTATTCGAATACATCGCTTATTACGCCGGCTTCGAGGAAACGATATTAAAAGATCCGATGGTATGTTTTCACATTGAACATATCAATGGAGCCAGTTACGGACAAAACAAGAAAGCCAGTTATCTGAACATGCGAAAGGCGATTCGGGAATTTCGTCATGATGAATTGGAGGCTTTTTGTGAACTCATGGAAGTGTTCGATAAGCCTGTCATGTTTAATGCAGACATCTGGGGCCTGATCGAGGACGATCTGCCGGATTACCTGGTCGTTCGGGCGTCGTGGGACAAATCCTTTTTAGATAAAACGCAACAGAATTTTGTTAGTCAATCCAAAGTTTTGAAATCAGCGGCGAATCAATTTCTTCGCACAGCGGAAAAGATCAAAAAACAGAACAACAATGTTATTCCGACGATTAATCATAAAATGGAGTATTGATATATGTGGCACACATTGAAAAAGTTTAGAAACGCGCACTGGTTCAAGAATCATTTATATGCTTATAAGAATCTGGCAAAGCGAAAAAAGAATATCAGAAACGGCGTCAAATTTTTATGGAACGCTGAGTTGCTGTTTGATACCCATTGTAATTATAAATGCAAGCATTGTTCGATCTCGAGCTTTCAAACCCAACCGGATTACAAACAATCAATGACATTTGAGGAGGTTGAGCATATTGCTGATCAGCTTCGTGCCATGGATTGCTTTCTTTGTTGTCTCG
This sequence comes from uncultured Pirellulales bacterium, assembly GCA_964571885.1. Taxonomy (GTDB): domain Bacteria; phylum Planctomycetota; class Phycisphaerae; order Sedimentisphaerales; family Anaerobacaceae; genus CAZNET01. The sequence goes on along the minus strand of CAZNET010000105.1, from coordinate 229 downwards.
TTGGTGGCGAGACAACACTCAGAAAAGATCTTTGTGACATTGTGAATGTTTTTCACACGCGTAAAATTCTGCCGACGATCATTACCAATGGATATTTGATTGACGAGAAGTATCTTAAAAATTTGAAAAAGGCGGGTTTGTTTAATATTGGATTCAGCTTCAATGGAGGTTCTGAGAAAAATCATGATAGTTTTGTGCAAAAGCCCGGTGCCTTTCGTAAAGCGCTGGA
>CAZNET010000104.1:1841-8116 GCA_964571885.1 uncultured Pirellulales bacterium | reverse complement strand
GATCGCTTCGACCTGCTCGACAAGCCCGAACTTACCGAGCTTGACTGCGTTGGCCCCGAAAGTATTGGTTTCGATAAAATCACAACCTGTCTCGATGTAACCGCGGTGTACCTCCTCGACGATCCCCGGCCGGGTCAGATTCAGCTCGTCAAAACAAACGTTGACAAATGCCCCTTTTTGATAAAGCATCGTCCCCATCGCCCCGTCGCCGATCAGCACCCGCTGTTTCAAGAATTCACTAAATTTCTTATGACTCATACCACATTCCAAACAAATATTAAACAAGACTAATATAGAACAAATCCCGCTTTTTGCAATGAATTGTTAAACAAACATAAAAACTCTTCTCTGAATTATTTCAATTTTATATTTAAACGTACAAAGTTCAAGATTAAAGCTTGATTTTTTTAAGCCGAATGCTATAATAAGCTCAACTCCAATGATTCAGATATATCTTCGGTGCTACTCATAATATATTTTTATTAGTGTGAGGGTCGAAAAATGGTCAGAGTAACTCTGTCAAAAATCCGTTTGCGAAGATATAACATTTCATTATATCAAAAATTATTTACTACCATATCTCTATCGTTTTTGTTGTTAAATGGATATACCAATGCCGACTTTTACAGCCAGATTTCAGGCAGCGGTACCGGTATCGATTCCTATAACGAATATGGATGGGGAATACCAGCGTTTTCACATGAGGACACCGGTTATTATCAGGACTCCTATGTTTATAAAAAGCTCGTCAACAAAACATGGGTGAATACTCCTCAGGGACGAATGGGCGGCGGTTTATGGGGTACCATTGAGGTTTTTCCCAACTCCGGCCCCAGATCAAGCCCCGGAGGAACGGCCGATGCAAGGTTTGTCGACAACTTTACTATTAAGGCCGGTCAATCCGGCCTAAAAGAAGGAGATCCTGTTCAAATTCTATTTTTTGCCGAAGTAAATGGAACAATCGTTTTATACGGCAGGCCCTCAGGATCGAGTGTAAACTCTTACCATGCCCGACTATGGTCAGGCCCTTTTGTTCTTTCCGAACTGGATTATTACACCGGCAGTCTTTATCCGCCTCAGAACCTGGTGATCTATGAAACGCATCTGCAAACGGTTGATGTCAAAATCGGCGATGTAATAAAAATTGATGCCAAAATGGATAACACCATGAATGGTTCAGGATTTGACCGGGGTGAATCAGCGACCAATTACCTCGATTTTATGTCATCCTGCATTGCACGTATTGGCTATGCGCCGGGTTACGAAAATATTGAGATCGTTTCCGACGCCGGTGCGGTCATTGACATACCAACACCCGATCTGGTGATTACCGATGTCTGGGAAGAGAACAATTATATCTATTACCAGATCATGAACAATTCGATCGTGACCTGTCCGAACGATCATTCGACCTATCTCAAAGTGGACGGCATGTTATATGATATCGACACGATCGATTTTCCATTACTGCCCGGCCAGCGATTCAATCGAAGTTTCACCGGCAACATGTGGTCCTGTGGCAGTCCCAACGATCTTATTTCCGTCTGGGCCGACGCAACCCAGTCGATCGCTGAAGCCAATGAACTGAATAATAGTTACACTGAAGTCTGGAAATGCGATAACACCGCCCCCGCGATCACAGCAGGCCCCAGCATCTCTCAGATCAACACAACCTCGGCCACCATCGACTGGGCAACCGATGAAGACAGCACAAGCAACCTCGAATACAGTAACAAGGCGGGGATTTACGACAAATCACAATCAGACTCACAACTGACAAAAATTCACCAGATCTCGCTGAGTAACTTAAGTCCATCGACCACCTATCATTTTATAGTCAGTTCAACCGATGCCAGCGACAATACGGTCACAAGTAAAGATGCCTTTTTTCGTACAACCGCAGATCAAACCGGTTTCGATCCCAATGTCACAATGGTGACTCGGATCGGCGAAGGATTTCCAATGGCTTTCGGCGCTGATTTTGAAGATAGTTCCACGGTTGAACGTGTAGAATTTTTAATAGATGGAAACCACTTCGAAACCGACTATGCAGCCCCATTTGAGTGTTTGATGAATCCGTATTATCTCGGCTGGTTGACAAACGACCTGATCGGTAACCACCTTGTCGAGGCGGTAGGATATCATGAAGACGACCGATCCGGAACACTGGCCGCTGCATGGAGCTATCTCGATTGTCTCGATGAATTGACCGACGTGGAGTTTCATTACCCCGTCGGAGGTCATATAATTTATACCGATACGAATGTCGCGCCGGCCCAGGATGTTAACCTGCTTGTCTACGCCGTCAGCAGTGACACCTTAGCCGAAATCAGGGGCAATCGCCGATTCCGAGGCCCCCGGGGACACGATTTTTACACAAGACCCGAATGGTCACCGATCGATCCCAACAACCTGGAGTTTTTAGTCGATGGCTCTCCTGTCACCGTGACATATTATGGCCCATGGATGGAACCTTATGTGGAAAACGTAAGACGGTTCACCTTCGACGCGACAGGTTTGGGTCTGGGCAGACACCCGATATACGTCAGAACGTTTACCGATACTGGATGTTATATCACCGACGTTGACAGCATCTATGTCCAGCGAAACGAACCCGACTTGAATATCAGAAGAACCGTCACACGAAACGGACATCGTTTTAATATTGCAGTTAAGATCACCAATAACAGCACATATGCTGTCACCCTTGACGACATGACCGACACACTTTTCGGGTTTCAGGGTATTAATGCAACAACCTCACAATATATTGTCAAGTGCAGCTATTCGACCCTCGAAAGAAAATGTACGATCCAAACCGACTTTTCCACGTCCCCTGCTGTGACCCTTGAACCGGGTCAATTCGTTACGGTCAACTTTGCCGCCATGCCGATCATGTACCAGGACCTGGACTTCTACCAAATCGGGGGCGAAGGTCAGATCGAATACTATGATGATTATGAATCCCATCTGGATGACCTAACGCATGTTACCTGTTGTGACAGTCTTGGACTTGATATCGAGCGATCCGTTGATACCGCCTTGGCACTGTGTGATTATCTGATCGTCACGAATCCGCAGGCGCTTTACAGGTTAAATGCTGGTTTCCAGGCCGATAAACTGCTCTCGAAAACAGCCGAACTGGCCAGCCTTGATGAACGCCAGGCAGCGCTGGGTTATTTTTATGCTTATCCATCGATTTTTACCGCGTTTGAAGGCAGTGCCCTGATGACGACCGGCCATCTGGTCGACGATGCAAAAAAGGAAATCATCAGTTTCGAAATTGATTGCTATGATTCTAATGATCGTGTCCGAGTATTCAATGATCATCGCCAGATCGTTCTAAGAGGACAAATACCAATCTTCCTGGGCACAGACAAACTGTTTTCAAGCGATGCCATTGTGGCAGGCGACATCATCCCGACCGAAGCCGGTTTACCACATGACCGCGACGAGATTATCGTTATCGACGGCCACAGTGCCCCCGGTGCAGGCCTGGGGGACGTCAATGTCTATCGATTGCTAAACGCCACCGATACCTTCGAATGCAATACTTTCAATATCGATTACTCCCCCTACCAGCATGTCGCCGTCGGAAATGTTGTCGATGTCGCCGGATGGGAGGGCGACGAAATTCTCATCGCTCACGACGACGGCAAGATACACTACTGGGGAGACATGGGCACTCAAACCGCCTTCTCAAGCACGAATTATGCTTCCGGTGATGAGTTTACCGTTGGCAATGTCATCGGTAATTACAGAGACGATATCATCATATTTAAAAGAACTGAAAACCGCATTTACGTTTATGACCTCGATGCCCCTGGTGCCGCTGCCGAACTTGTATTCGATGTCCCCTCGGGTACACAGCGCATCGCAGCAGGTAACGTCACTGGTAATATCTGGGAGGAAATTGTCATTACCCATCCGGGGAGAAACGATGTTTTCATTTATGATCACCACGGCGACAAGGATTCGACACCTACGGTTCTGACGTGGCACGCAGAGCAAATCGAAATCTCAGATGACTGGCTTTACGTCGCTGACATTATGGGAGACAGTAAAGCCGAAGTGTTGATCGCCCATGGCATGTATGCCGTTGAACGTCTCAAAGGCAGCGTCGATATTCTTCACAGCCCCGGCGACTGGTTTGGTTATGACAGCCGATATGCGCTCGATCAACTGATCAATGAACATGGCGACTGGACGGAAAGGCTGGCTCCGGGATTCAGTGAAAATGGTTACCTGTTGATCGTCGGTGAAAACACAATCGTTCCCTCTTTCAATTCACTTTATGCTATTGATCATCCCGACTGGTGGGCCAAGATCACTGATCATTACTACGCCAGCACCGACGCTTCGAGCCCCGATACACCCGAATTGTCTGCCGGCCGAATCATCGGTGACCGAGCGATCGAATTACGTCATGCCATTGAAACCTGTATCGCGATGGCCGTCGAAGACTACACGCTGGACAATTCCAATGCCTATATGCTCGCGGGTTCCGACTATAATGATTTTGAGAATTACACAAGGGCGCTCGCCGACGAAATACTCGAACCTCATGGTTTTGATACTGAGATAGATCTTTCTTTCGGTCCGACCGGGATCAGCCCTCTTGAATTTTGCGAGCGAGCAAAAGACCAGGACATAATCCACGCTTACGGTCACGGCAGCCCCACTTCCAGTGCCGACATTATCATCGACAGCAACATTTTAGCTGATTTCGATCCTAACTCAACCAGGCCTCTGGTCTCTTTGATCTGGTCATGTGACACCGGCATGTACACTCGCGGCAAATCTCTTGCTGAAGTGTTCATCGAAAAAGGAGCATCGGCCTATATCGGAGCGACATCCCGCTCGGATGGCGGCGCTGCATATCCTTTAAACCGGAGATTTTATTCCAACCTCGGACCCGATGTCACTGTTGGACGGGCACTGCGTGACGCCAAGCGATCCGTTGTTAACGACTCGACAATTCACGAAGGTGTAAGCAAGTATAACTGCGCTATCAACCATTTGTTCGGCGATCCTAAAATGAAATTCAAGGGCTGGTCAGGTCTTATCGACTCAGCACCGATCACTGCGAACGAAGAAACGACGAGCAGTCAGCCGCCGCCGTCTCAGGTGCAGATTATTATCCCTAACTATCAGCTCAAACAAATTGGCGGTTACGATCATATTACAATACCCGGCCACAGCGAACTGATCGTTCAGGACAAACCGACCGTCCCGATCTATACCTATCGCCTTGATATTGAGCCCGGTCATAAAATACAGGATGTCACCCTGGTGCAAAAAGGCTCTTTAACGGAACAACTGGGATTGAATATTGAGATATTTGACGATTCGTATCCGGTCGTTGAGCCTAATGATTTCGAGATCAGCATCGAAGGCGACGGCTGGTGGCCGATCGATGAATTCGAATGGAAACTCGTCACCGGACCCAACGACACATCCGAACTGATCATTACTGTATATCCGTTCTTCTATAAACCTGCCACGATGATGTCGAAATATTATCAAAATTACATCTTCGACATAAACGCTACTGCCAGTCATGTTGAGATAAACAGGCTGATGACAAACAAAGGCAATTACGATCCGCAGGAAACCGTTACGGTCGATATGTATCTGTACAATCCGACAAAACAGCCGACCGATGTCATTGTCGAAGGTGTCGTGCGGGGCCTGGATTCTGATATCAAAGACGGCCTGGGCCTTCGAACATTAAGACACGTTTCAGGTGTCGCCTCATATTCGATGGACTGGAACAGTGATGGTTTCGATCCCGGTGACTACATAGCCGATGTCACTATCAGAGATAGAAACGGTATCCTGCTCGATCGAGAACAAATCCCCTTTACGATGGGTGAGAAATTCGCAAGGCTGACGTATTTCAAGGTCGATCCGAATTGCTTCGGGGCCAATTACCAGGTGTTGATCACCGCCCAGGCAAAAAACGAAGGCCAGACGAATATCAACGGCCATTTGTTGGTGACGGTTGCAGACACCAACGGCGTTTTGGTCGATCAGTTTATAACCGACTTCAACAATCTTGAACCCAACTCAACCGTGTCATCGCAAAATCTCTGGATAAGCGAGGGACAACGCTATGAGTATAAGATCAGTGCCTATGCCGTCTATGAAGGAAAAAGTACCAACATCGACGTTTTTCCGCAGCCGAATCCCTATGAAAACGGCGATCTAAACCGTGACGGTCTTGTCAATTTCAAAGACTATGCGAAATTGATACATTACTGGCTTGACAGCCC
>CAZNET010000104.1:0-1831 GCA_964571885.1 uncultured Pirellulales bacterium | reverse complement strand
CCGACATGGATATTGCCCCAACCGGCGGAGACTGTATTGTCGATTATCTTGATCTGATGGCCTTGTGCAATAAATGGCTGGATTATATATTGACGGAATAGTTTTCTCGATTATCTCAAAACAACGTGAGTGTATTTATAAATTTTGCAAAAACCCAAATACACCTATCTTATTATAATAGCTGCACTTATGATTTTTGTATTAAAAGAACATAATTAATAAAACATATTTTTTTAATAAATGAATTAATATTCATTATAATGAATAATAATATATATAAATAAAACTATAATTCATAAAATGAATGATCATGAGTGTATTTTTTGAAAAACAGAAAGAATTAAAGGAAAAGCTGGCGAAAGATGCTATCTATACCGCCGCCATCCAAGTGATTACGCATAAAGGAATCGAAAACCTTAAAATGAACGAGATTGCTGACAGCGCGGGGATCGCAACCGGAACGCTTTATAATTACTTTGACAACAAGGAACATCTGCTCAGGTATATCAATCGCCGTATTCATGATGAATTGCTCGAAATAATGTGTTTCGTTGCCGCCGAAGAAATGAGAGCGGACAGGAAACTAAAAAAAATCATCAGGGAAATGTTTCTTTTTTGCCACAACCATCATATTGTTTATGATATTACCGAAAGGCTCGGTATGACCGACAAGATCCCTATTGACGAAAAAAGCGAAGCACTCAGCCGGGCATTGGCCTGTTTTGATAAAATTATATCTGACGGCATTAAACAAAAGGTCTTTCGAAAAGTGAACGCCAGGCTGACCTCAAAAACGGCCTTTTTTTCGGTGATCGGCATTTTGGAAGGCATGGATTATATGGTGGATGACCAGCCCCAGCAGTATATTAACGATGTGATACGTTTTCTGCAATCTTATTTGAAAGTTAAAAAAAATAATATTTAATATGATTTGCCATGGTAACGATGAATAAAAAATTTCCTGCTAAAATGAAAACGACTTTGTATGCAATCGCATGGCTGATGCTTTTTGTTACAGGCTGCACCGTCGGGCCGGATTATACGAAACCAAAAATGCAAATTCCTGAGAGCTGGAATTCAAAGTCACAATTCGGATTAAGCACCGAAATAAACGACCTGCAAAACTGGTGGACCCTGTTCGATGATCCGGTTCTCAATGAACTCATTCAACAAGCGGCCCGATCCAATTTAGATTTACAGCAGGCTTACTACAGAATCCGGCAATCACGCGTCTTAAGAGATATTTCCGCCGGTAATTATTCACCGGACATCGATGCCGTGGGTTCTTATCAACGTTCACGCGACAGCGATGATATCTCCATGCGAAACATGGGTATCACAGGCATGCACAGCAATTTGCATTCGGTTGGTTTTGACGCTTCCTGGGAGGTGGACCTGTTCGGACAATTCAAACGCTCCGTTGAATCTTCACAGGCCTCGCTCGAAGCTTCGATTCACGATTTTAACGACATCATGCTGACACTGTTTGCTGAGATCGCACGAAATTATGTTGATCTTAGAACCACACAAACAAGAATAGATGTCGCGCTGCAGAATATCCAAACCCAGCGTGAAACATTAAAATTGACAGTAAAGCGCTATGATTCAGGCCTGGTCCCGGAACTGGATGTCACTCAGGCAAAATCGAATCTTTATAATACCGAATCCGAACTGCCGCAGCTTTATATCGCCCAGTCCCAGGCGATCAATCGCCTAACTGTTTTATTAGGCGAATTTCCTGGAAGACTGAAAGAAAATTTATTAAAATACAAACCGATCCCTTCAGAACCGAACACCATCGCAGCGAGTCTTCCCGCTGAAATCATTCGTC
>CAZNET010000103.1:0-8121 GCA_964571885.1 uncultured Pirellulales bacterium | reverse complement strand
ATGCGCTAGAATCGGCGTCAAATCGGTGATTATTATCACGGCAGGTTTCAAAGAAGTTGGCGAAGAGGGGAAAAAACTTGAACAGCAGATAATTCAAATATCCAGAAATTCAGGTATTCGTGTTATAGGCCCGAATTGCCTGGGTGTGATTTCAACCGTTCATAAGCTGAACGCCAGTTTTGGCGGCGATCTGCCTGTTCGAGGCGCTACGGGATATCTATCTCAATCTGGAGCACTGCTTGCGGCCATTCTCGATATGGCTAACGCCCACGGTATCGGATTCAGTTCTCTGGTCAGTATAGGCAATAAAGCCGATATTGATGAAATTGATATCATCAAATACATGGCTGGCGATGATAACACAAAAGTTATCGCCGGTTATCTTGAAAGCATAAATGAAGGGGATGATTTTGTAAGAGAAGCAGAACGCATATCCCATAGAAAACCCATCCTGCTGATCAAGTCAGGCGGTACCAGTGCCGGCGCTAAGGCAGCTTCATCTCACACGGGAAGCCTGGCCGGCGGTGAGACAGCCTATGAAGCGGTATTTGAAAGAGCGGGTATCATTCGATGCAGTTCGATCATTGAGCAGTTCGATTATGCACGAGCGTTCGCGAATCAACCGCTGCCCAAAGGCGACAGTGTCGCGGTTATCACGAATGCGGGCGGGCCCGGGATCATGGCGGCGGATGTTATCGAAAGAAAAGATCTTACATTTGCCAAACTATCCGAGCAAACCATGAAGAAACTTGAATCGAAATTGCCATCGGCGGCTAACGTGGAAAATCCCATCGATGTCCTCGGTGACGCTTTGGCCGATCGATACGAGTTCGCGATTGATACCGTTATCGACGATCCCAATGTCGACAGTATCTTAGTAATCTTAACACCCCAAGCCATGACCGAAGCTGAAAAAACCGCTGAAGCGATCGTCAACGTCTCCAGAAAAAAAAGTGAAAAGCCAATCTTTACCTGCTTTATAGGCGCATCCAAAGTTTCGGGCGGTGTCGAAATTCTAAGACAGGGCAACATTCCGGATTACGATTCCCCTGAAAGCGCTGTCGCGACAATCAAGGTTATGTCTGAATATGTCCGCTGGAAACAAAGGCCAAAACGTGTTGTAAAACTTTTCCCCGTGAACCGCCGAAAAGTTGAGAATATCATCGAACGGCATCTTCGAAAGAATATGCGTGAGATCGGCGAAACAGAATCCAAAGAAATTTTGGAAGCCTATGGATTTGTAACCCCCAAGGGCTCCATCGCAACGACTGCGGAGCAGGCGGCCAATATCGCCAAGCAATTGGGATTTCCGGTCGTGCTAAAAATATGGTCACCGGATATTATTCACAAATCCGATGTCGGGGGTGTCAAACTGGGGCTGGAGTCAGAACGTGAAGTAATGGACGCATTCGATTTGATGATGTACCGTATTCCCAAAAAGGCACCGGATGCTCATATTCTCGGTGTTCTGGTACAGGAAATGTGCGGCAGCGGCAAAGAAGTTATTCTTGGAATGCACCGGGATCCACGGTTCGGGCCTTTGATGATGTTCGGCATGGGCGGAACGATGGTGGAAGTGCTTAAAGATGTCGCTTTTTATCTTGCGCCGTTGACCGCCGACGAAGCCAAACAAATGCTGATCAGCACACGTACCTATAAAATTTTACAGGGGGTTCGCGGTGAGGAAGGTGTGGATATCGATGCGATCGCAGAAGGACTGCAGCGGCTTTCACAACTTGTTACCGAGTTTCCCGAAATACAGGAAATGGATATAAATCCTTATGTGGTCGGCCCGGCAGGAACGGTTCCTATCGCGGTCGATGCCAGAATCAGTGTTGAAAAAAAATAATTTTGCAGAGATTGAAATGACGCAGGAATTTGACTGGAAAGAAAAATACAAAGACAAGATCAGCAGCGCCGCAGCGGCGATGAAACTGATAAAATCCGGTAACAGAATTTTTATCGGGACCGGGTGTGCACAGCCTCAACATCTGGTGGATGCTCTGGTTGAGCATTCTTCTCACATTTATGACGCTCATATTATTCATCTTCTAACGATGGGGTCAGCGCCTTATATTCAGGAAAAGTTCCGAGAAAAATTCAAGATGAACAGCTTCTTTATCGCGGATAATGTACGGGACGCTCTGGAAAAGGGCATTGGCGATTATACGCCGATATTTTTATCCGAGATCCCGGATGAGTTCGAGACGGGCCGAATTCCAATTGATGTCTCGTTAATCAGCGTCACTGAACCGGATGCGAATGGTCTTTGCAGTCTTGGCGTTTCGGTTGACATTGTCAAATCCGCCACGGCCAATTCTCGTTATATCATCGCCCAGGTGAACAGCAATATGCCAAGAACCTACGGTGATAGTTTTATTCATGTCAATAGCATCGACATGCTTGTTCCGCACAATGAGCCGATCATCGAAATGGATATCCCGGAACCCAACGAAACATTGAGAAAAATCGGACAAAATATCGCTCGGCTTGTTGAGGACGGCAGCACGATCGAATGCGGCATTGGAAGGATCCCACAGGCATTAGCGGACTATCTTGTTTACAAAAAAGACCTTGGGATACATACGGAAATGTTCAGCGACTGGATTATCGATCTGATCGAATGCGGGGCGGTGACCTGTTCCAAAAAAACGCTGAATCGCGGTAAAGTAGTCGCCAGCTTTTGTATGGGTTCTAAAAAACTGTATGACTATATCGACAACAATCCTTTTTTTGAGTTTTATCCGACCGAATATGTTAATGACCCTCATATTATCAGTCAGCACGAAAAAATGGTAGGGATTAATGTCGGGCTGGAAATTGACTTAACCGGACAGGTTTGCTCAGATTCACTGGGTTTTAAGTTCTACAGCGGGATCGGCGGCCAAGTCGATTTTATCCGCGGCTGCGCCAGAAGCCGAGGCGGCAAGGCGATTATCGCGATGCCCTCAACAGCGAAAGATGATACGATCAGCCGAATCGTGCCGCAATTAACCGAGGGCTCCGGCGTAGTGACAACACGCGGTGATGTTCACTATGTTGTCACAGAATACGGTACCGCCTATCTTCACGGCAAAAGCATCCGCGAACGTGTGCTGTCGTTGATCAACATCGCTCACCCAAAATTCAGAAAAGAGCTTATCCAAGCGGCAAAATCACGAAAATACATTTATGCCGACCAGATTGAACTGGAACCGGAGAAGCTCATCTACCCCGAGGAACTTGAACGCTATGACACTCTCAAAGACGGCACGGAAATATTCTTCAGACCGGTCAAACCGTCCGATGAAAAAGCACTGGCGGATATGTTGTACTCACTCAGTGAAGAATCCGTCCGAACCCGTTATATGACGCATACCGTCGCTTTTCCCCATAAGGACGTGCAGCAATTGACGAATATCGATTACCAGCAGGACATCGCCATCGTCGGTGTGGTCCCCGGGGTTTCCGATGAACAGATTGTCGCGATCGCACAGTATTTTCTCGATCCCAAAACAATGTCGGCCGAAGTGGCGTTTATTGTCCATGATGAATGGCAGCAAAAAGGAATGGGTACATTTCTGCTTCAGTATCTGACCCAGATCGCCAAGCAGCGCGGTGTTAAAACGTTTTACGCCAAAGTGCTGCCGAATAACAAACCAATGTTGTCGGTTTTCCATAATTCCGGATACCGGGTGAACACCGAATTTGACGGCGGCGTATACAGCATCAAATACGATATAACCGAAGAAAAACAATAGGAGTTGAATCGACACGGTGAACGCAGCGTTTCTTCATTCAAATGATTTAGACAGATACCCCTATCCGGAGTACGCACCTTTCAAAACAAACCGTGCGGCCAAAACACTGGAAATTTTAAATTCGATGGGACTGCTGTCCGGTAAGGGGATCAGTGAAATCGCACCGGAAAAAGCCGACCGGATGTATTTAAAGAAGTTTCATACCGCTAACTATCTTCATACTCTCCGCGAAGCCGAAAGCGGCAAGTTCAACCATGAAGCTCTTTATATGGGGATCGGTACGCCGGATTGTCCTATTTTTGACGGCATGTATGACTATTCAGCGTGGGCCTGCGGGGCTTCCTCGACCGGTGTAAAAGTTATTCTCTCAGGCGATGTGGATGTAGCCTTCAATCCTTCGGGCGGCCTGCACCATGCATTTCCGGCCAAGGCGGCGGGATTCTGCTACATGAACGATGTTGCTTTGGCATGTATGGAACTGGCTGACGCCGGAAAACGGGTTTTATATCTCGATATCGATGTGCATCACGGTGACGGCGTTCAACATGCGTTTTATGAACGCAACGATGTAATGACGATTTCTTTTCATGAAACCGGTAAAACATTGTTTCCCGGTACCGGCTTTGAAGATGAGATTGGCGTCGGCGAAGGTAAAGGTTACAGTGTCAATGTGCCCTTGCCTGTCGGAACTTACGATCATGCTTATATGATTGCCTTTGAGAAAATCGCGATACCTTTGATAAAATTTTATGACCCGGACGTCTTTGTTTTCGAATTGGGAGCCGACGGTCTGTCGGGGGATCCTTTGGCACATCTTCAATTGACCAACAAAGTATATGTCGATGTTATTAATCATGTCCTCACATTTAAAAAACCGATTCTGATGACCGGCGGGGGAGGATACAACATCAACAATACCGTCAGGGCCTGGGCATTGGCGTGGTCAGTACTTTCAGGCCAGGATAAAGGTGTCGATCTGAATATTGGTATGGGCGGTGTCATGCTTGAAACGACAGATTGGCAGGGGGGGCTGCGTGACAGAGAACTGCCCGTTACCGACCAGCAGAGAGACATCGTCCTGCCGACGCTTAAAACCACAATTCAAAAGGTCAAGAAAAATATTTTCAGCATCCATAACCTGTAACACAGTTTGGACATAATATGAAATCCGTTTTAAAAATCTGTGTAGGCAGAATGGCTTATGCGAATAATGATTTAAAAATTAATGAAGTAATAACAGATCAATTGAATGCCCTTGGTCATCGTGCCTGGATTGTTTCTTCTCAAGACAGCAGCATTTCCAAAGCCGATATGCTTCTGCTTGCCGGTGATGGCCGAGGTTTTAACAATTTTAAAGAGCACTTAAAAAAGATAAACGGGAAAAAACCATTTGTTATTTTATGGCAGTTTGATCCTCTTGCACCCCCGGTGATCAACAGTGAAACCGAAAAAAGTATTTTAAAACTCGGCACGCTGGACTGGGGCCGACTCGGTTACAAAACAAGTAAAGTTATTAGAAAAAGTCTTTTTTTCAGCGGTAAAGTCTGGAAACTGATTATTTGGTTTCTGTCTTACAGAATCAAAAAAAGAGTTTGTAAAAATCATACTATTATTTTCAGCCGCACTTCAAGCATTGACTTGTTCTCCAGTTGTGCTTCTTATCGATATATTAAAGAAAACGTTACCGAAAACTGGATAGACCTTTTAGTCGTCAGTACCGCGGCAAAAAAAGTTTTGCTGGGAAACAAAAACATTCAAAATATACACATTCCTATCGGCTACGATCGACGCTGGGGCAGACAAATGCAAAGCGAACGGGATATTGATGTGTTGTTTTTCGGAAATTTATATTCCAGCCGTCGCAAAAAGATATTAAAGAATGTCTTTGAAAAATTGAAAAAAGCGAATATTACCTTAAAGGTAGTGGACAGTCACTGTTATGGCTCTCGACGAACGGAACTTCTTAACAGAACAAAGATCATTCTCGACATATCACGTGTTCCCTGGGATTATGCCGGTTTGCGATTTCTTATGAGTATGAGCTGTGGCGCTTTGGTCGTTTCCGAAACAGTTGTGTATCCTGAACCCTATAAGCCCAATGTTCATTTTGTTCATGGACCAATCGAAGAATTACCGGATTTGATCCTATATTATCTGAACGATGAAATTGAACGAAATAAAATTACCCGGTCTGCTCATAGCTTTGTCACCGAAAAAATATCAATGGCATCAATGCTTGAGAAAATAATCAACATAAAAAGCCCGGCGTGAACGTCCCGGGCTTTTTGAATTTAATGATTAATAGAATTCTTACGCACTTTGCTGCTGAGCTTGTTCCTGTTGTTGTGGTTGTTCGGATGCAGCTTCAGCTATCTTTTCTGTACTGTGATCGATGGGTTTTAAGGTCATCGAGAGAGCGGCGGTCGCCAGGCACGCGATACCTGCGGGAATAAACGCCCACATCCATGCCTGCTGGTCGCCCATGTAGCCTCCAAGAATAGGGCCGACTAAACCGCCGACACCGTAGGCCATAAATACCCAGGGATAGTTCGTGCCGACATTTTTATTGCCGAAATAATCCGCGGTCGCGGCGGGGAACAACGCAAAGTTGCCGCCGAAGTTAAAGCCGATAACGGCTGCGCCGAAATAGAGACCGATCTCATTGCCGCCAATGAAATAGAACAGCAGCATCATGACACCCTGTGCGGCACTCATTAAAATGATAGCGTTTTTTCTGCCGGTTTTATCCGATATCGCGCCCCAGGCAATTCGCCCCAGACCGTTGAGAAAAGCATAGAACAATCCCATAGCCGTTCCGGCAATGGTAGTGGCGGCAGCGGTTTCAATGCCGTTTGCCGTCAGGGCATCAACTCCAAAAAGTCGAATAATTCCAATGACCATTAAACCCGCCATACCGCCTGCGGTAAATGTCAAAAACAACGTCCAGAACTGCGGTGTTTTGACCATTTCCATTTCGGTCAGGTCCACACCGCCTGTCGATGCGGCTTTCGCGGTTTCCGGAGGCTTCCAACCGACCGGCTGCCATCCTTCAGGGGGATTGATCATGAACATTGCCCCAAAAATGACCAAAGCCGCAAACAATACACCATACAGCAGCCAAACCTGATTGATGGTCCAGCCCATCCCGTAGAGACCTTCCCAACCGGGGGTCAAATTAATCGGGCCGAACTGAAAACCGCCGGTCAACTTAATCCAGATCAGCGCTCCAAAGCCAAAACCCGCAACCGCTAAACCGGTGATCAGACCTTTCTTATCGGGGAACCATTTCACCAGAGCGGCAATCGGGCACACATAACCCAAGCCAATCCCGGCACCCCCCAGAATACCGATACCAATGAGAATACCCCAGAAATTCGTTCCCGAAACGCCTGCGAGAATATATCCAAGGCCAAGAACGATTCCACCGGCGATTGCGACTTTTTTGGGGCCGACCTTTTTTTGCCATCGGCCGGCAATTAAGGCCATCACGACGGCAAAGGTAAGCAAACCAACCGAGAAAATCACCTGCGTATGCCATTTTTCATATCCGGCGGCCGTGAGACGATTGGTAAACGCCGACCAGGCATAAATCGCTCCCAGACATAACTGAATCAGGATTCCGCCGAAAACCACCCACCACCGGTTCATAACTTTTTGATCAGACATTGTTACATCCTTTCAATATAAGTTTAAGCCGGGCACGTTTTGTGACGCACCCGGCTTTAATATACGTTAGGATTATCGATTAGCCTCTGCCTTCGATAAGTTTTTCGACAACGCTCGGATCCGCCAGTGTTGTGATGTCACCCAGATTGTCGGTATTCTTTTCCGCGATCTTACGCAGGATTCGACGCATGATCTTACCCGAACGTGTCTTCGGCAGGGCGGGGGCGAATTGGATCGCTTCCGGTGTCGCGATAGGTCCGATCTCTTTTCTTACATGTTTGATCAGTTCCTTTTTCAATTCATCCGATTCTTCAACGCCTTCGACCAATGTCACATAGGCATAAAGCCCCTGGCCTTTCACTTCATGCGGAACCGGGGTTACCGCCGCTTCAGCGACTTTGTCATGGCTGACAAGAGCGCTTTCGACTTCGGCTGTTCCAATCCTGTGACCCGATACGTTCACGACGTCATCGATCCGGCCCATCAGCCAGAAATCGCCGTCACTGTCAACCCTGCAGCCGTCACCGGTGAAATACATGTTATCGTACATCGCAAAGTAAGTATCGATGAACCGGTCGTGGTCGCCCCACATGGTCCTCATCATACCCGGCCACGGTTTTCGAATACAAAGCTTGCCGCCTTCGTTGGGTTCACATTGAGTTCCATCGTCTCTCAGGACGACCGGCTCAACGCCGAAGAACGGGGTGCCCGCACA
>CAZNET010000102.1:1506-8132 GCA_964571885.1 uncultured Pirellulales bacterium | reverse complement strand
TCACCGCAACGGGCGAAACCTGTACTCGGCAGTTATGACGCAGAAAATAAAGTCCTCACGATTGTCCAGTACAGTAAACCCAAAGGTGTCACGGACTATGTCAATTCCAAATGGCGGTTTCAGAGTGATCCCTATCAAGGGGATGTGATTAATTCCTACAACGACGGCCCCGTCAAGCCGGGTGAAAAGCCGCTCGGTCCTTTTTATGAACTGGAAACCTCGTCGCCGGCGGCGGCTTTAAAACCCGGTGACTCGATAACACATACTCACAGAACGTTTCATATCACAGGTCCGGACGATGAATTAAACCGGATCGCACAATTAATATTTGAAGTTGACCTTCAGCGTATTAAACATTGTTTTAAGTCGAAGTAGAAAATCGCCATGTCCCAAATTGTTATAAAAGTCGAAAATGCCAATAAAACATTCACTAAAGTCAGGGCCGTCGCGGACCTGAGCTTTGAAGTTCAGGCCGATACCTGCTTTGGTCTTCTGGGACCCAACGGAGCAGGGAAAACCACCATGATGAAAATGATCTACGGCAAGGTACTCAGAGATAATGGAAACGGCGGATCGATGAATATTTTCGGTTATGACCCGGCGGATAACGAGCTGGCCATTAAATATCTTTCAGGAGTCGTGCCGCAGGAAAATAATTTAGATGATGAGTTGAATGTTTTTCAGAATCTGTTTATTTATTCAAAATTTTACGATATCCCGACAAAGACCGTGAAGGAAAGGATCGGATATCTTCTGGATTTTTTTGAGCTTTCCGACAAACAACAGGCGAAGATCAAGGAGCTTTCCGGCGGCATGAAACGAAGACTGGTTATCGCCAGGGCGCTGCTGAATGATCCAAGGCTGCTGATTCTCGATGAACCGACGACCGGTCTGGACCCGCAGGTCCGGCATGTGATATGGGATAAATTGTTCGAATTAAAGAAGCAGGGGACAACCATCCTGCTGACCACGCATTACATGGAAGAGGCGTTTCAGCTTTGTGATGAGATACTGATCATGCATAAAGGCAGAAAGCTGATGCAGGATTGGCCGAAACGGCTGCTCGCGAATAATGTCGAGAAATACGTTCTGGAAGTCACCGGTGAGAGAGTTAAGGATGTTCCCGAAGAAATACGTCTTGATCAATCCCAGCAAATGGCCCGGCTGTATTCAAATGACAAGGGCATCTTGAAACGGTTTGCGAAATCTCTGACGAACAGTGAATATTACCTCAGGCAAAGTACGCTCGAAGATGTATTTATTAAGGCAACCGGCAGGGGGTTGAATGAAGCCCAATAGCAGATTGTATCCAAGCTTGTTCAAACGGCTTTTCAGTGTCTGGTACCGCCATGTCCGGGTCTATACGAAAAATCTGTACAGCAACGGCCTGCCGGTCTTTCTCGAGCCGCTGCTTTTTTTAGCGGGGGTCGGCTTGGGACTCGGCAAATATATCACCGGGACGATGGAGGGGCTAAAATATCTGGAATTTCTCGCGACGGGACTGCTGGTGACCTCGGCAATGTTCACCTCGTCGTTCGAATGTACGTACGGGACATTTATTCGACTGGAGTTCGGTAAGGTCTATGACGCCATGCTCGCGGCACCGATCTCGGTAAAAAATCTGATCATCGGCGAGATTATCTGGGCGGGTACCAAAGGATTCTTTTTTACCTTCGCGGTTTTGTGTATCCTCCTTGTGTTCGGGATCATCTCTTCTCCGGTATCGTTATTGTCGCCGCTGGTCGGTTTTCTGACCGGTATGATGTTCGGGGCCGCAGCCCTCGTGGTAACATCCTTCGTCAAAACGATCAACCATTTTAACTTCTACCTGACGGGGATCGTTTCGCCGATGTTCTTTTTTTCAGGAGTCGTTTTCCCCATTAGCGATTTACCGAGGTTTCTCCAGCCGGTCGCCGAAATCATTCCGCTGACCCATTCGGTCAGACTGGTCAGGGCATTCTGCATCAATCGGTATTCTCCGACGCTTCTGCTGGATCTGCTGTACATTGTTATTTTCATTGCTGTCACAGCCTATTTCGCGGTGACCCGGCTGAAAAAAAGAATGATCAAATAACGACAACTGATTCATTAGAGACCGGTAAGCACCGAGATGATCGACATCCCGTTAAAAATTGAGTGTATTAAGATCGATCGGATAATCGAACCGCTTTTTTCGTAGGCATATCCCAGACAGATGCCTAAAAAGAAAATAACAAACCAGTGGGATGCGTTTGCATGAATAATCGCGAACAATGAAGAAGATGCTGCGACCGCAAGCCACTTATTTCTCCACAGACTCAAAATATATGACTGAAATAATCCTCTGAAAATCAGTTCTTCCACGATCGGGGCAAGAACCACTGCGACAATACAGATTAGGATTTTCAGAAATACCGAATCGTACATTTGTAACAGTTCCAGTGACTGGTGTGCCTCAATCTGATAATCCGGTCCCATGAACAGCCGGCCGATCTGTGTGGTGACAATCAGTGTCGCCATAATCAAAGGCCAGGCGGTAAACAAATTCAAAAAAGCCATAGGAAAATCTATGTGAATTTTATCGAATCTTAGTCCAAATCCTTTTAAGCCTCGTACAAAATGTTTTTTGGCAAGATAGATAATAATAACGATCGTAATAATATAGCCAATGCTCAGAAAGATACTATTGACGACGGTTTGGGTTTGTACTTCTTCGATTTTTTGTGAAATAACCCCCGAAAAAATGGTAAATACACCAAAAAGCAAAAAAAAGGGCAGAAAAATCAGATAAATCGGCATATCGTTGCGTCTGGGTTTGCGGTTTTTAAGGGCATTTTTGCCAAGGGATGTTTTAAGCAGCCAGGCCCCAAAAAAGAACACGCCGACGAAACATATGATAAGTTCGACCGATATTTCAATTGTCATCATGATCAAGCAAAATCTTTTAAAAATAGAATCCTTGAAACCGAAACAGCCTTTTATTACATTATTGTTAGAATTTCAAGGAAAATACACAATGGATATATTTCGAATTGAAGGACCGGTTCGGCTGTCGGGTGAAATTGAGGTAAACGGCTCAAAGAACGCCTCTTTGCCGATCATGGCGGCATCTATCCTCGCACAAGGTAAATCCACCATACATTCAGTTCCCGACCTATCGGATATATCCGTCAGTTACTTACCGATCTAGGCTGTAAAATTGAAAAACAAAACAAGACGGTTCAGATCGATGCATCGCAGATCGACAATCCGGTGGGTGATTATGAGATCGTCAGAAAGATGCGTGCCAGCATCTGCATCCTCGGTCCGTTGCTGGCAAGGTGCAGAAAAGCAAAGGTCTCTATGCCCGGCGGCTGTGCGATCGGCTACCGCCCGGTTGACATTCATCTCAGGGGACTCAAGGCGCTTGGTGCGAAGATTAATCTGGATAATGGCTATATTATAGCGGAAGCCCCCAGAGGTCTGAAAGGTGCGGAGATCTTTCTCGGCGGAGCGTTTGGTTCGACGGTTCTCGGGACTGCCAATGTTCTTATGGCAGCCTCGCTGGCCAAGGGAAGAACCGTTATCGAATCAGCCGCCTGCGAACCGGAAGTAACGGATCTGGCCAATTTCTTAAATACGATGGGCGCTCGAATCACAGGCATCGGTTCGCCGAGATTAACGATTGACGGAGTCAGGGAATTGAGACCGACTCAATATACCGTGATACCCGACCGGATCGAGGCCGGGACGTTTATGGCGGCGGCGGCAATCACCAAAGGGAATCTAAAAATAAATAATTGCAGAATCCAGGATCTCATGGCGGTAGTGGATAAATTCAGAAATATCGGTGTCAGAATCGAATCTTATAACGGCGGCTGCGAAATCGCTCGAAAAGGAACTCTTCATACCGCCGATGTGACAACCCAGCCGTTCCCCGGCTTTCCGACCGACCTGCAGGCTCAGTTCATGGCACTTTTGACCACGGCCAAAGGCAATTCCATTATTATCGAAAAGATATTTCCTGACCGTTTTATGCATGTGGCGGAATTGAGCAGAATGGCGGCGAATTTGAGAAAAGAAGGTGCCGCGGTGGTCGTTTCGGGAGTAAAAAAGCTCATTGGTGCGCCGGTGATGGCATCGGACTTAAGAGCTTCGGCCGCTTTGGTGCTGGCCGGGATGGCTGCTGAGGGAACCACCGTTATAAACAGGGTTTATCATATTGACCGAGGCTATGAACGGATCGAAGAACGGCTCAATCCCGTCGGTGCGAAAATCACACGGGAAAAAGTATAATATTGCGGTTTTAAGATAGAACTGGTTTAATGAAATAATGTAAAATGTATAACAAAACGCTTTTAATGATATTTTGATAATTTGATGAGGGACAAAAAATGAAAAAACCGGTTAAAATCCTGTTAGCGGTGTTGGCTGTTATTGTTATTTTAATTATCGTTATCCTGGCGGCTATCGGTATGTTTGCCGACAAGGCAATCAAGCAGGGAATTCAGGTCGCCGGCACAAAAACGCTCGGCGTAAACGTGGATGTCAATGAGGTCAGTTTATCGATACTCGGCGGGACAATGGGAATGAAGGGGCTTGTGGTTGACAATCCCGAAGGATATAATCACAAAACTCTGCTGCAACTCGGAAGCGGTGATGTTAAAATTGATACCGGTTCTTTGTTGAGCGATACCATTACGATCAATGATATCAAACTTGACGGGATGAATGTTGTTCTTGAGCAGAAAGGGATTACCGGTAACAACATTAAGGATATCATCAACAATTTGCCTAAAAAAGAAGAGGCCGAAGAAGAGCCCAAAGAACCCTCGGGCAAAAAAGTCCAGATCGATAATCTTGAAATCACCAATACAACGGTCAAAGTAAAACTGTTGCCGGTTCCCGGAAAAGTGGACACGGTAACGCTGAAGCTTGCGCCGATTAAAATGACGAATCTTGGCGGAGACAATAAGCTTGATGTTCCGGGCCTTATCAGCAAAATATTTGTTGCTATCACAAAAGGAATAGCTCAGCAGGGTGCGGGTGTTTTGCCTGAAGATATGCTTAATTCCATGTCCGATGCCCTTGGAAAAACGCTGGATATCGGCAAGGATGTTCTCAAGCAAGGCGAAACGCTGGGCAAAGATGCTCTTAAAGGCGGTCAGGATGTTTTAGAAAGCGGCAAAGACATCGGAAAGGGTCTCGAGGATGCCGGCAAAGGCATAACCGATGGGGTCAAAGGGCTGTTTCAGAAGAAAGAAGAATAGTATTGGGGACCTTAACACATATGCCTGATGAACATTTAAAGGCAAATCGGTATGATGTTTCTATCATTCGGCCGCAGGTGAAGGCCGATGAAGTTACACTCAAAGGCAGAGATTTTACGCCGGAAAGATTGAGAAAAATCAAAAAAGGCCTGCGCACGCTGCATACCCTGGAGTTGATGGCTCAGACCATTTATAAATTTCAAATTACGAAAGAGCCGTCAGAGATGAACCGGCAGTTAATCGCCGCGATGTGTAATGAGATGACCCACTATCAGGATTTTCAGGTGGCTCTTTACGAATATGGTTTCAGGCCGAGTATTTTAAGGATGGCTTATCTGATCGTCGGTTTTGTGTTCGGTTTCGGGTCAAGGGTATTAGGTAAAAAAATGATCTTAAAAACCGGCATCTGGGTTGAATCCAAGGCAGTGCATCATTACGCCCAGTTGCTACACGACATCGCTTGGGATCCGGATACCCGGAAAATTGTTGAGAAAGACCAGGCGGACGAGGATGGTCATATCAATCGATGGAAAAAAATGCTGGAGAATCTAAGCTGATCGGCTAAATTTTGGTGTTGTTTAATCTTGGGCCGCTCTTACACCAGTCATAGATCTTGATGTCTCCGTTGGGGGATATTCGTAAAAAGTTATTTTTCGCAGTGGTCCAGCAACCGCTGTTTACATACCATTTGTCGAATTTTCCAGCCTTGTGGGTATGGCCGACCACCGCGACATCATAAAGTCCTTCTTTCTTATCTTTGTAATAACGGGTCAACATGCGGTGGGTTCTGAACGGTCTTTGAAGCAATGCCATCTCGTTGTTGGGTATCATCTGATAGACATCGTGAACGGCCTTGTCCATTCGCTTTGTGATCTTGTACCATGATTTTAACAGATATTCACCTATTTCGAGAAAAATGTCTGAAACGACATCGCTTGAAACAGCGAAAGAATTGCTGTTAAGGTCGCAGATAGAAGCACAGAATCCGAAGAGCTTCCAGGTATATTCTGACCTTTTCGGGATGAAGGGATCGACTTCGTGGCCGTGCATGAATTTGAATTTTTTATCATCGATTTGCTTGAATACCGGGCCTGAAGCGTTATTCAGGAACGGATGAAGAATTTCACTTTCTTCCAAAGATTCAATGACGGCGTCATGATTGCCCAGGACATAGGTAACATTCATCGATGACAGGCGATCGAGGAGGTCCTTGTGGGCACTGACGACTTTTTTGAGACGGTATTTCCATAACTCCAGAAAATCACCTACGATAACAACCTCACCGTCCTCGCGCTCGACAAAATCCAGAAATCTTTCGAAGATCTGTTTTCGGCTGTGCTGCAAAAACGTGTCTTTTCTCGATCCATCACCTATGTGAAGATCACTGACAACAAAAAT
>CAZNET010000102.1:0-1496 GCA_964571885.1 uncultured Pirellulales bacterium | reverse complement strand
AACAAAAATTTGTTTTTCCTGTTTCTTGTCTATAATCCGTTCTTTCTCAATTCTTTCATAAATTATACCTGTATCTATCTATACTATCGGCTTTAAAAGTTAGAGTTACGTTATGATTGTATTTGTTTTTAATCAATCTTCTCAAAGAGATGTATGAACAGATAAGATTATCGTAAAGCTGAATCAATTTCACTTGTTTTTATCTTTTGAATGTTAGCGTTCTGTTAGTAAATCAGGATGGTATTGGTCCAGTAATGTTGTTTGTATCGATTATACTGAACGTTTTGCGATGATGTATTAATATCTTGTTTTGGATTGGCTGATTTTTAGTTCGTTAGGTTGCTTTTGGATGCTGTTTTTTGTGACAAAGGTTAGAACTGTCGGAATTTTCTTCAAAAAATGTTATGAAAAAAAGTTTACGAAATTAAGAAAAAATAGTTTATAATATCGGCAAAAATCAGAATCGTTAAAAATTGTTTTTAGGAGTCGATATGGCAGGTCATTCACATTGGGCAGGCATAAAGCACAAAAAGGCGGCTAATGATGCCAAGCGCGGTAAAATCTGGAGCAAAATCGCCCGTATGATTATCGTGGCGGCAAAATCGGGCGGCGGCGATCCCGCGCAAAATCTTACGCTGCGATATGCCGTCGATAAGGCAAAAGCGGCTAACATGCCCAAAGACACGATTGAAAAAGCGATCAAAAAAGGCACCGGTGAAACAGAAGGTGTTACATTTGAAGAGGTTCTTTACGAAGGGTATGCTCCGGGTGGTATC
This sequence comes from uncultured Pirellulales bacterium, assembly GCA_964571885.1. Lineage (GTDB taxonomy): Bacteria > Planctomycetota > Phycisphaerae > Sedimentisphaerales > Anaerobacaceae > CAZNET01. Next base: position 720 of record CAZNET010000102.1, on the reverse strand, counting down.
GCGATCATGGTTGAGGCCCTGACAGACAACCGCAACCGAACCGGGCCCGAGATCAAGCGCATCTTCGAAAGACAAGGCGGTTCGCTGGGCACCAGCGGGTGTGTCAACTGGATGTTCGAAAAAAAAGGGCTGATCACCGTATCGACGGACAGCATCGGGGAGGATGATTTGCTGGAATTGGCCCTGGGAGCCGGTGCCGATGATATGGAAAATACAGGTCAGGTGTATGAAATTACCTGCGATCCGGAAGCCTACAATCAGTTGAAGGAAGCATTAGAACAAAACCAGATCAAGACGGAGGTGTCGGAAATTTCAATGGTCCCTCAGAACAGCGTACCGGTCGAAGAGCCCGAATCGGCCAAAAAAATTCTGAATTTGATGGATGCCTTTGAGGATCATGACGATGTTCAGAATGTTTATGCTAATTTTGACATTCCCGATGAGATCGTTCAGTCCGTTGAGTAATTACTGATCCTTGCTGAGTTCTTTCGTTTTACGTTTACAGAATTCGTATTCGCTTTGCCCCAAACGGCTGACCATTTCTTTTCCGGGGTACATCGTTCGAAATTGTTCTCTGTAGGCATCCTCGATCTCGATCGCTTTGGAATAATGCTTTAGTGCCTGTTCTGTTTCTCCGAGCCATTCGTGGATTTTCCCGGCTTTATAATATAGTCTGCCGCAACCGGGATAGTAGCGGATAGACTTTGCAATCGCGCTTCC
>CAZNET010000101.1:0-8207 GCA_964571885.1 uncultured Pirellulales bacterium | reverse complement strand
ATCTGCGAATACACCCGTAAAATAGCGACAGAGCTGAAAGTGGTCGGCCTGATGAACATGCAGTACGCTATCGCCGAAGACAGGGTCTATGTCCTCGAAGCGAACCCACGTGCCTCGCGAACCGTTCCGCTGGTCTCAAAGGTCTGCGGCATCTCGATGGCACGAGCGGCGACCCAGATCATGCTCGGTAAAAAACTTTCCGACCTGAACCTCAAGCAACGTCCCATTCGGCACTTCGGCGTTAAAGAAGCCGTCTTTCCGTTCAATATGTTCCCTGAAGTCGATCCGGTGCTCGGACCGGAAATGCGTTCCACCGGCGAGGTGCTCGGCCTGGCCGATTCGTACGGACTGGCATTCTATAAGGCACAGGAAGCCACTCAACAGCCCTTACCCACCGAGGGAACCGTTTTAATAACCGTGGCCGGTCCGGACAAAACATCAATCATCGATACCGCCAAGGCTTTCAGCAAGCTCGGTTTCAACATTATGGCGACCGACGGCACCTTCGAGCAACTGACCAAAGCGGGCCTAAAAGCTCAAAAGGTTCTCAAATTATACGAGGGCAGGCCGAATATTGTTGACGCGATCAAGAACAATGAGATCCAGTTGATCGTCAACACACCGATCGGCAAACGTAGCCAGTATGATGATTCGTACATCCGAAAGGCCGCGATCAAATACGCGGTGCCGTATATAACCACGGCGACCGCCGCCGCCGCCACCGCCAAAGGCATTGCTGCCAGAAAGGACAAAGAAGCAAAGGTAAAATCTCTTCAAAACTACCACGCGGATATCGTGTAGTTCATTGCAGAGAGCTATGGCGCCAGTCATGCATCCGCCTGTCCATTCCGCTTGAGATATTTATTGAATTACCGGCGACGTTTTGGCGATCCGGATTTTCTTCTGGAAGAGGACCTGGATCGTTGTTTCGATGCCGGCTTTCTTTGCGGCGAGGTTTGTTTTTCGGCCATCAAATCATGAAACGGCACCAGTTTTCCGTTTTGCCAGACGTAGGTCATGCCCGGCTCGGTATCGAGATAAACCAGGGTACCGTCGCGTATCGTATCGGGGTCGAATGACCCCAGGTTCTCATGATCGGGATTGAGGACGAATCGGGTAATTTTATCATCAGATTCACAGCGCCACGAATCGCCGTTGGGTAAAATATATTCGATTGTCTCGGTACCTTTGACGGGCACCCATATTCCGTCATGCTGTTGGAAATAGACATCCTGCAAAGTGACATGAACTTTTTCACCTTCGGGCAGGATGCGATGGTGGTATCGGTCGCCTTCGTTTTTATAAGCCTCGGCCTGTGCGATGTTATAGCCGTGTTCGGTATCGATCCAGACTTTATAACGGCCCCGTCTCGTTTCGGCCTCGATAACATAGCAGTTGGCATCGTTTATCTTTTCAATTTTTTCGAGAACCTCGATGTTACCGGCACCCCGAAGAACCCTATCGATGCGCTGACCGTGGTCGCCGGCCAGGTATCCCATCAAAAACGCCCGGTAACCGTAAAAGGGGTCGCATTTGATCTGCTCGCCGTCTCTGCCGTTTTGCTTGATGAACATTCGCCAGCGTCTTTTGCTTAGCTGTGTATGCTGTTGGGCTTCGGTGCCGATATACAGCGTGCTTCTGTAGAGACTTTCATCTTTTTTCAGTTTTTTATTCAGGTCGCCCCATCTGCGGGTGATCAGCTTGATTTTGCCCTGGTCGTAACGTAAATCGTAATGGGCATAGATTTCAGATTCGCCCGAATATTTTTGCAATTCGGGTCTCTTGAATTGGCCGGTGTGTGAGACCTGTGAATCGATTTTTGCCCTGAAGGAATCAATCTTAACCTGTGTTTTCCGGTATTTAGCCAGTAACTCATTTACCGTCGGCTGAGCCGCATAAACACCGGATAATAATAAACCTGAAACAATTAAAACCAAAGCTTTTACTTTATCCATCTTTCACTCCTGAAATTGATTCACATCATCACTTGAGTCATTTACTTCAACTGTTTTAACGGTGATCTCGCTGGCACGTTTGGCGCCGTGAGAAAGTAACAGCTCAATCACATCTTTTCGATTACTTTTAATTGCTATATCTAATATACTACGATCCGAATAAGCAAGATAATGAATATCCGCTCCATGCTCGATTAAAATCTTGATTACTTCAAATGAGCAATGCCTGAATTCGATTGCTTCGATTAAAGGTGCAGAAAAAAAAGGGCAAGGTTCTGCATTGACGTCGGCGCCTTTGTTCACAAGTAATTCAATAATTTGTTCGTTACAGTCACAACCACCACGCCTGATAAAAGCTAATTGAAGAGGCGTCCATCCCTTGCCCCCTGTATCATTTACATTTGAGTCATTCTCGATCAGCAATTCAGCAATATCCAGATGTCCGCCCCGTAAAGCATGGTGCAGGGGTGTTTCTGAATATATATCTTCAGCGTTGGCTAATTGGGGCTTTTTCTTAAGCAATTTTCTTACTTTTTCAGTATCCCCGGCATAGGCTGCCCTATGAATCAGCGGGTGGTCAATATGTTCCTTCCAGGCATAAGTAATAGGAAAGGCTACAACTGGTGCATTTAAGATAAAACTAAGAATGACAAAAATCCAGCCTTTGGATGTTTTTCGTTTTATAATGATAATTAATATAGAGATTATAAGTAGAGTCGAAGATGGGATTGTAGTCGAAAAAAATAAAGACTTTCTAAAGCGTTCATTAAATTCATAACTATCAAGAATATCTGGAACGATTAGTGCTGATATGACAAATAAAATATGAATAACCCAAAAACCAACTGCAAAGAAGAAACTAATTTTAGCACAATTGCTTAACTTTCTCGTTTGGACCTGCGATTGGTTATTTTCTTCGGTCATAATCTCACCAGACGATTACATGTTCTCTATATGGTTTGTGGTTTGGGTCTTCTGTAAATACCAGGTCCTCTTTCATTTGTTCCGGGTCCAAGGTTCCCCTGAACTTGGTCATATATGGTAAATTTTTATAGATAAATTCATTCATAAACTCAGCAGGTTTTACGAATTGTTGTAAATCCTCGAAAAGAAATTCTTTACTTTTATCAAAAAACGCCAGATTCAATCTATCATCGCAGGAATACTTCGATTTACCAACAACGTAGAGCAAAATTTCAGTTGGTTGGCCAACGGTTGAAGTTAAGGCAAGCGGATAGATCGGCTCGGGTGTTTCGAATTTCAAAACCAACGGCGAGACAAGACCTTCATTTACAAGCTCTTGATCTTCATACTCCTGATGTGGATTTACTTTCGCGGTCACGAAGTACCAGTCTTTTTTGATATAATCCTCAAATACGGCTTTGTCTTTTTCTTCGAAATGGAAATTCCCTTCCTTTAACCAATCAAAAACCGCATTCGGATCGGTTCCCATGATCACATGAATATCATAAACACCGACTTGTTCGTGTTTAAGTACTTTTAGTCCAGCGTACTTTACACTGAGCGTAGGCATAAAAACAAAACCTAAAATAAAAGTTACTATTAAACCTGCGCAAGAAAATTTCCCTATTTTTTTTCGATTGGCAGTTACCCACTGAGGTTGATTTGTGATCTGATTTTTAAAGTACATATAAAAACCAACTATACTTAATAGCAAAGGAGTAAGTATTATTACAAGTTCAATATATGAACCTATACTCGTAGAACTGGGGCGAGTAGTAAAAGAAAGCATCCAAAAAATTTCCGATAAAGAACCAGAATCTAACGCAGCTAATTCCGGGATTTCGGGTACGGGGACGACCCAGGCGATGTTCGGTTCAGCACCTTTGGGCAATAGGTACTCGCTTTGAAGTATCAGGCATTCGGCGGAGCCGTCGTGCAGGATCAGCGCTCTTTGGTAGGGCACGCCGATGGGCGTTTTATCTAATACATAGAACTTGCCGTCACCGTAAAGTGTTTGTATTAAAAGAAATAGCAGGCCCAAGGTACAAAACCAACGAAGTGTCTTCATCTAAATCTCCCGAAATTTAATCTTCATTTCGATCTGGCATTAATTTAACAAGTAAGGTTGGGCAAGTCAACTGTTTCATATAGACCGCGTATGCAAATACTCTACGAATGGAAATTCTCAACGGTATGGTGAGGCAATGATAGAAGGATGCCCCCCTGCAGTGCAGGGAGCTCATAAAAATATATGTGAAAAATTTTTAAAAAAAATGAAAAAATTTTGCGTCAAGTGGATAAAAGGTGTAGAATTGGTTTGACCTACAATATATTGGGGTTACAATTGAATAAAAGCTATTTATGGTGTATCTTAAAAATGGTCTTAGGTGAGGCGGTGATCAGCCGTGAGGTGTCCTTTTTGCAAGGAAGACAAAGACAGGGTGATCGATTCACGTTCGAGTGATTCCGGCAGGGTGATTCGCCGCCGCCGGCACTGTCTGGCGTGCGGACGACGCTTTACAACCTACGAAAAGACCGGTGAAAGTTCGAAGCTCTATGTGGTGAAGAAAGATAATTCGCGTGTCCCTTATGACCGTGACAAGGTGATCGCCGGACTGCAGAAGGCCTGTTATAAACGCGAAGTCTCAGCCGATAAGATCCAGCAGCTCGCCGATAAGGTCGAAGAGGACATCTTTAAAAAGTTCGATAAGGAAGTGACAACAAGATTCATCGGCGAATCGGTCATGAAGCATTTGCGCAAAGCGGACAAGGTCGCGTATATCCGTTTTGCCAGCGTGTACCGTGACTTCAAGGACGCTGACGAACTGATCGACGAGGTCAGCCGGTTCATCGCCGAACGCGAACTGAAGGGGCAGCGAAAATTGTTTGACGAATAAGTGACAGGCGTTTTCGATGTACGAACTATTATTTGGCAAGGAGGCAGTGACACGATGAAAACGCAGGTAAAAGTTGTTAAGGCAGACGGCAGTATCGAGCAGTACCTGCATACGAAGGTGCTGGGGACGGTCAATCATGCGCTGGCGGGCGCGGAAGTGTACGATCTTGAAATGGCCGAGCAGCTCACCGAAGCGGTGACGTATTATCTTTATCACCAGCTCGGTAAGAAACTGGTCAGCAGTTGCGAGATCTTCTCGATGGTCACGGCGGTGCTGGCCTCGACCGGCTATGAGGACGCCGCCGAGTACCTGATTACCAGCCATCACCGCCGAAAGGTCAACCGCTCGCGCATCGAGGTGGTGCCGATGAGCGTAACGGACCTGGCTGTCGCACGGCAGATCTGTGAAGGCAACGGTGAGATACTTAGACACCGCTGGGATAAATCAAGAATCGTCACCGACCTGGTGAAAAAACACGGCATCGACCTGCACACCGCCCGCACGGTCGCCTCGCTGGTCGAGGAGAAGATTCTTCAGACGGGCCTAAGCACCATCCCGACCAGTCTGATCGAACAGCTTGTCTGGACCGACGCCGCCGCGGTACTGAACTGCCAGAACAATTTCCAACAGGCCGCCACGGCGTAGAACCGCCTCGGCTCATTTAGTCGATACAGGCTTTAGTTACAAAAGCTTAGCCAGTTATCGACGATTAGGGACAGATCGTTGCTGTCGACTGTGTTATCGGTGTCGATATCACCGGGTAATCCCGCACCATATTGATGCCAGTCTTCTGCCGCTTTGGCGTAATCGAAGAAATTAACATTCATATCACCGGCGATATCGGGGCAAATGGGCTTGTCCATATAGGTAATATCGAGATAGGTATGATTCCCCCCGTATTCGCTGGCTTTCAGTGACAAACTTGTTAGTGAATCGTTAACGACAATAACACCAAAATTCGCAACGGTCCCGTCAACCCAGTCCTGCACCGTATCGGTTATATCGACTTCGGGCAGATACTGGTGATCGACATTCTCGATCCGACACACACCGGCAGGATTATCTATATCGTAATCGCCTCCCGGCGTTGCCCAGGGTGTAGAGCTGTCGGCGCTGTTCCATGTCACCTGCATCTCCTGCCAGCCGGTTGTGACTTGATAAAAGTCGAGATACTGATTCGGTTGATAATTGGTCACCGCCCAGGCGTACAGGCCGAGCTCGGCACTGACAATCGTTTTGTCCTGCAGTAAAGCGGGCAAATTGAATCGGACGATATAACGATCCATCGGATTTCGCCAGGCGGATCCGCCGTAATTGGTATCAGAATTAGCGGATTCAAGAAACGCGTCTTCGATTTCAGACGTTGAGGCCAAACGGACCGTGTCAGATGAGAGGGACAGGTAAACCGAGGCTTCATTACTGTACACCGAGTCCCCCTGCGGATTGACCGCCGTGACGCGATAAGCGTACGTACGCTCGGGATAAAGATTGCTGTCGGTAAACGTTTCGCTGTCCTGCGGCAATGTATCTTCGAATGCGTAAAACGCTCCGTCGTCAACGCTGCGCTCGACAACAAAACCTTCCTCGTTATCGGCGTTGTCGGTCCAGTTCAGCGTGACATCCAATCCGGTGACAGCAAGTGACAAATTCGTCGGCGGCGCCGGTCTGTCGGCCGACATAACTGCTGTATCCTCGTTCGACGGTAACGATTGACCGTCGGCATTGAAACTGACAACACGATAAGTATAGGTACCGTCCGGCAATGGCGGATTGTCACCAATATCATAGAAAAACGCTTCGTTTGGTTGAGTTATTTCCCAGTAGTTATTATCCCACGGCCCGGCGTCCACCTGCCGCTGAACGATAAATCCGAGTTCGTTGTCGCTGGTATCGTCCCAGGTGATGTAGATAAATCCCGCCAGCGAGTTTGCCTCGGCGGACAGGTTCGCCGGTACCGACGGGATATCGAGAACGATCGCATTGGCTTCAGGCGAAAAAGACGAATCGCCATTTTGGTTATACGCAACCACCCGGTAATTATAATATCCCGGCGTCAGATTCGAATCTAATAAATAATTCACATCCGCGGCGGTGTTAGCGTAATTGGTATCCCACGGCCCGCTGTTGGAGTCGGTCTGTCTTTGCACGCAAAAACCGTCTTCGATGTCCGAATTGTCCTTCCAGAAAATATAGATCGACCGTGCTGACGAATCGACCCGCAAATCTATTTCATTCGGTGCCTCGGGAGGATCCCAACTTGGAACGATCGCAGTGGCGGTATTCGAAGGTTCCGAATCGCACGGGCTGCCTTGACCGTCGTCATTGAGATGGGCGACCACCCGGTAGGAATACGTTCCATAGTACAAATACGAATCTCTGTAAAAATTAACATCTGCTGCGGTGTTGGCGTAATTGGTATCCCAGGGCTCTTCGTTAAAGCTCCTTTGGACGATATAATAATCCAGGCTGTTCGGCGCTCCGTTCGAAGGTGTCCACATCAGATCGATCCTCGAATAGCCGTGGTATACATCAAAGCTATATTCCGCGGTTAAATCACTCGGTGCGTCCGCACATTCGCTCCAGCCGGCCAGCTTTGCCCACAGCCACCATGCAGCGTAGGCTTTCTGATTGCCATTTAAAGGCAGACTATGAGCGGCCGAGCAGGTGTACCAGTCCACGCCTTCGGTATGAGAATTCTGCCAGTCGCTCGCCCAGTTCCTGTCACGTGAGCCGTTGGAGTCACTGTCATAGGCACAATAATCGTTGGCCAACAACGGCATATAATTGACCAGGTGATCCGGATCGTAACTTTCAATGTCCGCGAAATCGTAAAGGATCTTGTCATTGGCGATACAGTAATTTCGAATTTGTTCATTTCGCAAGTGCAGATTACCGGTTTCACCACCGCCGTCAAGATGGCCTGTCATATAAACGAACTGGACATTCGGGTAATCCATCTCCAGACCGTTCATCAGCGACAGATAAAGATCGATATCCGCTTCACTCGCCGAGGATACCTGCCCGCACCATGACCAGATAATCACGTTGCACTGCGGGTGCGAATCGAGATAGGTCCGCGTTGAAGCTTCCCATGCAGAGCGGTTCGGATTGCCAAGGTCCTGGGCGCCGGAAAACGGCCGGTCATGCAGCGTCAGCGCATCGCCCGAACCGGTCCCGTTCCAGGTGTATAGATCCGTTGGATACCCAAGCCCGTTCATAAATCCAACCAGACCGGTCATACCGGTTGTCAACTGGCTGCCGTGTGAAGTATGACCGTAGGCGATATCCAGCGTTGACTTGGCCTGCTCGATCGCAGACTGCGGGATCGACCAGAATGCGATCGATGCATTATGGTCTGCGATAATCGGAGCGGAATAACAAAGTGCATTAA
>CAZNET010000100.1:0-8222 GCA_964571885.1 uncultured Pirellulales bacterium | reverse complement strand
GTAAACAATATGAGCGCGGGCAGGTTGGAATTCACCGGGGAAATGAAAGAAGTGGTCGATCATTGCACAATCATCTTTTTAGGCGTGGGCACGCCCAGCGCGCCGGACGGGTCGGCGGATATCTCGGCGGTTCTGGAAGCAGCCGGTCAGATCGCCGAACTGATGGACGGCTACCGCATTATTGTCACCAAGAGTACCGTTCCGGTGGGAACGTGCAATATTGTCACCGATCTGATGGCCTCGAAGACCGAACATCCGTTCGATTATGTCAGCAATCCGGAATTCTTAAAAGAGGGAACCGCGGTCGAAGATTTTATCAAACCCGAACGTGTTATCATCGGGACATTAAATCCGGAAGCCAGGGATACCTTAAGACAGCTTTATTCGCCCGTGATGCGTAAAAACAGCAGAGTGATCTTTATGGATCCCATCAGTGCCGAACTGACCAAGTACGCGGCGAACTGTATGCTCGCGACCCGAATTTCGTTTATGAATCAACTCAGTGAACTTTGCGAAAAGATCGGTGCGGATATCGAACTGATCCGGATCGGGATCGGCTCGGATAAGCGGATCGGAAATTCGTTCTTGTTCCCCGGCGTAGGATTTGGGGGAAGCTGCTTTCCGAAAGATGTGCGGGCGCTGGCCTATACCGGCCGGCAGAACGATTGTCCGATGACGATCGTCGAGTCGGTCAAAGAGGTGAATATCAGGCAGCAGCAGCGGTTCGCCGACAGGGTGATCGATTATTACAAGACCGAGTCGGAAAAAGTACGGTTGGGCGTCTGGGGGCTTTCGTTCAAGGCCAAGACCGATGATATTCGCGAGTCGCCGGCGGTTTTCTGTATCGAGAAGTTTCTCGAGGCGGGATTCGAGGTCGTTGCGTATGATCCGCACGCGATGGAGTCGGCTAAGGGGAAATTCGGCAGCAAGGTCAAGCTGGCCGACAGCCGGTACGATGTGCTGCATGAGGCCGACGGGCTGGTGGTCTTTACCGATTGGCACGAGTTCCGCAGTCCGGATTTCGAGATGATCGCCGCGTCGCTCAACCAGCCGGTCATCTTCGACGGCCGAAACCTCTACGACCCCGACTTCATAAAAAAGAAAGGAATAAAATACCACTCCATCGGCAGAGGATAATGCACCATAAACAGAATATGTTTTTGAATATAATATGAAAACAAATCGAAGTAGAATTAAACTCCCACAATTTATTTTAAAGTTCTTTGTAGTAACTTTAATATTGTTTTCAGTAGTAAGCAGCGATTCGGCAATACAAAAACAAAGATTACTGATTTTCAGCGGACAAACCAATCGTTCGCATTTTAAATTTATAAATCATCCAAAACTTTCTAAATGTTTTGCGCCGGATTTCGTCTGGGATATTAGGCACTTTGAAGATCCGAATGAATTTCAATTAATGATAAGTTTGTTGCGGAAAAAGAATCCTAATATAATTATTGGTTGTTATAATTCTGCATGCACTACGATGCCTTCAGAAAAAGATAGCTTTCCAGCATCGAAATTACCACTTGAGTACTGTGACAAAAAGTGGTTGTTGAAGCATGCAGATGGCAAACGTTTCGTTTTTTGGTCTAAACCAAAGAAACGGTATTTTCTTGATGTTCGGAAGAAGGAAGTCAGAGAAGCCGTTATCAATTTGGCAATAGCTAGAACAAAGCACTACAATTTGGATGCTGTATGTTTTGATAATTGTTATTGGCAAATTGCCCCTTTGGATTTTCCTGTATCAAGGCCGGACTGGACAGATGCATTTATGCTCTTTTTCCAGGAAGCCGGTATTGCATGTCGCAAAGAGGGATTAAAATGTATCGTAAATGTTGCAAGTCATGCAGATAATATCCCAAAAGCCTTTACAGCCATAAGTCCTCATGTCGATGGAATAGCAACCGAATTAGCTTTTCATCCTAATATGAGATCTGAACATCAAATTAAAATAGAGCTTCAGGCATATGAAGATGTGCTTCAGAAAGGCACAATGGTCTTTTTGTTTATAAAACCTGATTACTTTGAGTCGGCTGTGGATTTGGTAAAACCCTTAGCAGAAAAGTATCGTGGTATTTATTTAGCACCAACAGCGCATTTATCAAAAGTACCTATATGCTATACCGATGAAGTGTTTGTGAATTAAATAATTTATATGATTTGTGAATATTTATGCAAAAACCGTTGTCGTTAAGAAAAAATTTTTCATGGACATTTGTAGGAAGTGTTATTTCTACAGGATGTCAGTGGTTGATGCTGATCTTGATAACAAAATTTTTAACTGTAGAAGAAGTAGGTTACTATTCTCTTGCTTTAGCAATAACAAGTCCTTTAGTCCTTTTTTCAATGCTTCAATTGAGAACGGTAGAATTAACAGATACACAAGGAAAGTATTCTTTTGGTGACTATTTAGGCCTTCGTTTATTAACAAATATTATTGCCTTATGTATTTTGATCGCAATATTACTTGCTTTAGCAGGCCGTTATGAAATAGCTGCTTATCTTACTATTTTGTTAATGTTTATTAATAAATCAATCGAGGCTGTAAGTGATATATGTTATGGTGTTATGCAAAAGCACGAAAGACTGGACAAAGTATCACGCAGCCTGATTTATAGAAATGTCGGGGCTGTCGTTATATTGTATCTCATGTTGTTATTGACTAATAATTTAATGTTTGGGCTTATTGGGATAGGGTTGTGGTGGCTCTTTTTGCTATTTGCTTATGATCAAAGAAATGTTTCATTTTTTGAATCTTGCTCGCCTGTGTTGAAGTTTCGTCGTATTTATAAAATCTTTAAGATCAGTGCACCTTTAGGTGTATCCAGAGGTATGATATCTTTGAATGAAAGTGTACCGCGATATTTTATTGAGGGTTATCTTGGGACTGCGTCTCTTGCTATTTTTACGCCGATGGCCTACACCGTAACGGGGGCTTATCGATGTATAGAAGCGTTAGGTTATTCTGCAGCGGCAAAACTTGCTAAATACTTTATTAATAACCGTAAAGGTTATTTAAAGCTTCTTGTTATGCTTATTATAATAGCCGCGCTATTAGGGGCGGGTCTTATTATTATCGGGATTTTCTTTGGTGAACATATTTTGAGGCTTTTGTATACCGAAACTTATGCCGAAAAACCTTCAGTTTTTGTTTGGTTGTTAGTGGTGGCTGCGTTTAAGATGATAAGTTCAATGCTCAACCACGGCCTGAACGCAACCAGACGATTTAAGGTACAGGTTCCATTAAATATCATATCTGTTGTTTTTTGTTTTGTTTTCAGTATTTTTAGTATACCTCGTTATGGAATCAAAGGTGCCGCTTGGGCAATATTAGTTTCTATTTTAGTAAAAATAATAGGAAGTTTGCTTGTTATTTGTTTAGCTCTGAAAAAATCAAAAACCCATGCACTGGAAAAGATATAACTCTAAAGATAATTAATGCATGAGTATAATGTAGGGATAATTTATGATGAATATAAAGTGAATAAATTATCGATAAATAAAATATAAATGAATGAGTTATGAGAACTATTATCAATTTTTAGAGTTGGTTTGATATGAATCAAGAAATAATCGAATACAATGACTTAGCATTGCAATATCCATCGGAATTGGTTAGTCCATGGGCTCCGAAACTATGGAAGCGATCACCGGTTATGAATTATTTACTATCCGGTATAGTGGTGTTTTTTATATCACTATTTTTTGTTATTTACAGTGAACAATGTCAGCATTGGTGCTTAATTCCACTATTTATTTGTGGATTGATAACCGGTTCGGATATTATCGCCTGGCTTAGAAAAGAAATAGATGTATTTGATCTAAGGTTTATAGTAGGAGCGTTTCTTTTCTTAAACACTTTTCTAGCACCACTTTTGCATTTAGCTAATGGCATTTATGCTAAAATTGTTGTTATGCCTAATCCTGCCTCGCAATTTGGTTATACGGCTATTTTAAATATTCTATGTTTAATTCTTTATAAATGGATGCATAATATTTCATTCAATAAGACAAGAGATGCCAATTCTTATTGGAAAATAGACCTTTCAAGGCTTATTGTGATCGTTATGCCCGTGATTTTAATAAGCCTAGCGGCTCTTCTTGTTATACAAATCTTTTTTGGGGGGCTTTATAAAGTTGTTGGAGAAATTCAATTTACAGCAGCCTCGGCAGAATACGCTGCTCATCTTAGCTGGTTATTGATGTTAGCAGATCCTTTCCCCATTCTATTATTAATATTAATTACATATTTTATAGCTCCATCTCCTGAGCGCCAAGTCGGGTTACTGACTGTGCTGATATTGCTTTTTGTGATTTTTTTAATTCAGTTTTTCTTAGCCGGACAGAGGGCAAGTCGAACAGCATTATTGGGAGTTTTACTAATCGCAACTATTATGATGCATTTTCGATTACGTCCATTTTCACTAAAATTTGTGTTGATAGGTATTCTTTTTGTACTTGCTTTTAGTTATCTTTACGATTTTCGTAAAAAATTAGGCCCGGAGGGATGGAAGGCATTTTATAGCGGTAGAATAAGAGAAAGTATGAGTTATGAACGTGGCGGGGCGACTTTTTTAACAACATTGTTAGGTGACTTTGCACGTGCAGACATTCATGCATATATATTATATCGCACCGCCGGTTTTTCAGGAAATGTTGAACTTATGCATGGTCGCTCTTATGCTATGGCAGTGCTTACTTCTATTCCTCGAGCAATCTGGAAAAATAAACCTCGGAATCCAAAGGTAGAAATGGGAGCAGCAATTCTTGGATATCCCGTTAATCGTGAAACATCACATCAATACGGTTTAACAGGAGAAGCAATGTTGAACTTTGGGTATCTCGGGATTATACCCGCCTATATCACTTTCGGATATCTCCTAGGCTTGTTTCGAAAAAAGGTCTATACACTGGAGTTTGATGATGCCAGATTTTATCTTGTTCCAATTCTTTATTTGACATTGACCCTCTCGATTAACACAGATATGGATAATTTATTTTTCAATTTTCTCAGAATGTTTACGCTACCTTTTATAGTAATTTTCTGGAGTAGTAACAAAGTGAAAAACTTAATTGATATCCACGAAAATGCTTGATTCATTTGCTTTTACTGCAATACAAATCATTATTGAAAATAACAGCGAAAATTTTCAAATAAAGGATTAATAATGCGCGTTATGCTAGCAATGGATAATCGTTTTTATCAGACTAAAGGCGGAAAGATCTATTCTAGTGCTACATTTGATTACAGTTACTGGCAAAGATATTTACAAGTTTTTGATGAAGTAACTGTCTTTGCTCGTGTGGGAACGGTAGATGAGAGGGAATTAAACCGAAATCGATCGGATGGTCCTAATGTACAATTTAAGTTTTTACCCATGTATATTGGTCCAAAACAATACATATTTACTAAAAACAAAATACAAAAACTTGCCAATGAAGCAATTGACGAGGCTGATGCATTTATATTAAGAATTCCCAGTCAAGTGGGAACACACCTTTGGCGTTCGTTGATGGCTAGGGGTATTCCATATGGTGTGGAAGTCGTAGGAAGTTCTTATGATTCGATGAAAACATGCGGTGTTAAAACTCCACTTAAGCAATTTCTAATGTGGTATTCGCCCAGAAAACAGAAATTGCAGTGTAAATATTCCACAGCAGCGTCCTATATTACAAAAAATTATTTACAATCTCTATATCCACCTGGTAATTGGTCTACTTTTTTTTCTAACGTTGAATTGTACGATGAATCAATAATCAATGAAAAAGAATTGACTTCTCGTCATCAATCACTCGATGAAGCATTTACTGGAAAGAGGCCTTTTCGAATCTGTCATGTTGGGAATATGGGAGCATTATATAAAGCTCAGGATGTATTAATGCAGGCGATATCTGAATGCTGCAAGGAAGGATTTGATATAGATTTATTTTTATGTGGAGACGGAAAATATAAAGATTTTTATAAGCGGGAAGCAGTCAAACTTGGTATACAAAAAAAAGTTCATTTTTTGGGTTATATTGAACCTGGAAAAACTCTTTATGAGCACTTGGATAAGTCTGATTTATTTGTTCTTCCTTCACTAACGGAAGGTCAAGGAAGAGCTCTTATCGAGGCAATGGCAAGGGGATTACCTGCTATTGGAAGTAGCGTTGGGGGAATTACGGAATTGCTTGAACCGGAGTATCTTGTTCCACCCAATAACACTAAAGCTTTGGAAAATGTTATTAAATTGACATTAAAAGATAAAACAAGAATGATAAAAATGTCAATCAGAAATCTTAATGAAGTACAGCAATATAAAAGAGAAAATCTCAACAAACGTCGCGTTGAATTTTACAGTAAAGTCAAAGCTTTTTCTGAAGAATACAAAAAAGGAATAAATTAACTTTCTATTTAAGCAAATGCAATGAATCTTAAAATGATGTATATTTTATTGCGTTATGATATTCCTTTATATCTTATATCTTTGCTGACAGATTTTTGGCCCGACAATCGTATAACGATTCGGTTGCGGGGGCTTTTGATGAAGCCTTTTATTTATCGATGCGGCAGGAATTTTACGATCGCTAAAAATGTACAGTTAAAAAGTACGCATCGGCTGACGATCGGGGATAATGTTTACATCGCTTCGGGAACCTGGCTCAACGCGATGGGCCATCTCACGATCGGGGATGAAGTGATATTTGGCCCTTATGTGGTGATTTCAACGGGGACCCATCAGTTCAGGAACGATTCCGTTCGATTTGGCGGAACGGTCATGGAGCCGGTTTCGATAGGGCGAGGCACCTGGTTAGCGGCTCATGTCAGCGTTCGGGCGGGTGTCAAAATAGGCTCGGGAGTGCTTGTCGCGGCCAATGCGGTCGTGACCAAGGATATTCCCGATAATGTTGTCGTGGGCGGCGTACCGGCTCAAGTAATCGGGCCGAGAGAGAACAGTACAGACGATCATATCGTGCACAGCCGATTTTAATATTAAAAAGCATTTTATTTTCTAAAAGTTCTATGAATAAAAATAAACCCAAGATTTGTATCTGTATTACAGCGGACCTTTCACTTGATCTTTTATTTCCGGATTTTTATCCTTCATTAATCAACAAAGGTTATGAAGTTGTTGGGATATGTGCGGATGGCCCTCGCGTTCAGAATGTAAGAGATCAAGGCGTTAGGGTGATCACGGTTCCATTGACAAGGGGATTAACGCCGTTTCATGATATCAAGTGTCTTTGGATGTTATATCGCATATTCAAAAGAGAAAAATTTGATTTGATACACTACAGCACTTCAAAGGCGTCGTTTCTTGCTTCCATTGCGGGCACGATGGCACGTTATCCTGTACTGCTCTACACACTGCGTGGTTTGATTCATACAGGATTCAAGGGTATAAAAAGATATATCATAAAATCATGTGATAAGATAGCGTTTTATTTAGCCGATTATATCATTGCCATAAGTCCTTCTCTTGTAAAAGAGGCCAGGGAGGAAAAAATGACCCGTTCAAAACAGCTTCATGTGATTGGTATTGGCAGCAGCAAAGGCGTTAACCTGAATAAGTTCCAATTAACGGATGAAATGAACAAGCAAGCTCGGGTTGTTCGGCAGCAACTTGGAATAAGTGAAAAAGATGTAGTTGCCGGTTATGCTGGTCGATTTTCCATTGAAAAAGGACTGTGCGAGCTCGTTGAAACGTTTGCGGATATTTCCAGTAGTAACAACCGTGTGCATCTTATGTTGGTTGGCGAACAAGATCCAAGGGTACCGTTGCCTGAAGATATTTTTAATGAAATGAAAAGAAACGATCGAATTCATATTATTGATTTTGCTGAAAATATAGAAGTATATTTCGCCGCAATGGATATTGTTGTACTGCCGACATATCGGGACGGATTCGGCAATATTCTTATTGAAGCTTCAGCAATGGCCAAGCCGGTTATTGGAACGGATGTTCCAGGGTGCCGTGATGCTTTAATTGATGGTGTCACAGGTCTTCAAATTAAAGCGAGGAATAATGAAACCTTGAGAGAAGCGCTGACAGAACTTATAAAGGATCCAAAAAAAAGAAATAAAATGGGACAAGCCGGAAGAAAATGGATCGAAGAAAATTTTGACCGCAAAAAAATATGGAATAGTCTGTTTGCGATATACGAAAAATTGATCAATGAAAGTGATAAAAAGTGAAAGCAATCCGTTTAGAGGTTTGTGGGTAAGTTAAGGTGTTAAT
>CAZNET010000099.1:0-8256 GCA_964571885.1 uncultured Pirellulales bacterium | reverse complement strand
TGCGGTAGATCGGTGTGCCGTAGCCGTGCATCTGCCAGTTGCTCGGAACCGGCAGCAAGTTCCAGTCATTGGCGTCGAAATCGGCCCTGTAAAAATCCATCGGCCTGTCCGCCGGCTTTTCGACCCAGTTGAACCGCCAGTCACCGTTCAGCGATTTATAATAAGGCGACTGATAGCGAAGATCCTCGATGGCCTGATCTTTGGTCTCGTAAGGCATCGCCGTACAGTGGCCCGCTTCTTTATTTCTGCCGATGATCTCCGGGTTCTCCCAGTCATTACGCTGACCGAACACAATGCTGAACAAACTTATCTGAATCATTGTGATAATCATTGCTCGCTTGAATCGTAACATTGCCGTTTCCTTTCTTTTTATTTTCTGAACAGTTCGATGAATTTTTCTTCGATATTTTCATGTTCGCATAACGTCTGGCCGATGAGAACGCCGGCAACACCGACGCGGATCAGTTTTTCCACATCGTCTCGAATCCTGATGCCGCTTTCGGCAATAAGCTCCTTTGTACTGTCGAGCAGTTGAGCCAGCCGGGCCGTGTTATTGATATCAACCCTCATCGTTGTCAGGTCGCGGTTGTTAATACCCAGCAGGCTGTACCCTTTCCCGGTAAAGCCGATCATGCTTCGTATCAGCATCAGCGATTCGACGCTGTGTACTTCCAGCAAAACCGTCAGGGTCAACTGAGAAGCCAGGATCATCATATCAGAGATCTGCCCGGTTGTCAAAGCCTCGGCGATCAACAGGATCGCATCGGCGCCGCCGGCTCTGGCCTGGTAGATTTGCCACGGGTCAATGATAAAATCCTTCCGCAAAACGGGAAGATCGACCGCTTCTTTGATCCGCGCGATATATTCGAGTTTTCCCTGGAAATACTTTTCATCGGTCAGACAGCTTATGGCATCGGCGCCGCAGATCTGATAAATTGAGGCAATCTCGACCGGATCGAAGTCTTCGCGAATCAGTCCCGCCGACGGGGAAGCTTTTTTTACTTCGGCGATGACATTGAGGCCGCGCCGGTTCGGCTTGGTCGCCGCCTTATAAAAATTCCGGCATCTCGGCAGCTCAGCGATCTGTTCTTTGAACTGTTCGATCGTTACCTGACGCTTACCAGCTTCGACCTCTTTTCTTTTAGAAGCGATAATTTCATCAAGTATAGTTGCCAATTTATTGCCCCTGCTGATTCGATAACTGGACAAAGATCATACGGACCTGGCTGAGCGTTTCTTTCAGCACTTTTTCCTCTTCCTCGGTCAGGTTGCCCCTGGTTTTTTCTTCGATGGTTTCGAGCATATCGATATTATACCGGGCAAGCTGCATATCGGGTTTGCGGTTTTCCTGGCCCTCGATCTTGATCGCCCCCATCGCGAAATAGGCCTGGGTTACCAGCATGCTGATCAAGGCGGCGAGATTGCCCTTTGGCAGCGGCCCTTTTTGCTGCTGTTCTTCCTGTTCTTTTTCTTCCTCGGCAGCGAGGTTTTCTTTTTCCTTTTTCGCTTCCTGCTTCCAGTCTTCGTCAATGATGATTTTCTTTTCTTCGTTTTTTTCTTCTGCCATTATAAAACTCCTGATTGAATATCATTTCCAATTATCGTCTGTACTTTTTCATATCTCTGTCAATATCGCGTTTATGCTGACGGGCGGCCATACTCTGACGTTTATCATATTGACGTTTACCGCGCGCCAGGGCAAGCTCAATTTTCGCGAATCCGCGCCGATTGAAATAAATTTTCAGCGGCACAAACGTAAAGCCCCGCTGTTCGAGCTTGGTCTGTATTTTCGCGATCTGCTTTTTATGAAGCAGCAGCTTTCGTTTACGCAGCGGCTCATGATTATAGATGCCCGCCTGTTCGTATTGTGCGATACTCGCCCCGACAAGGAAACACTGACCGTCAAAAATCCGGGCATACGAACCGGTCAGGTCCGCCGTACCTTCGCGCAGGGATTTGACCTCGCTGCCGGTCAGCGACATCCCGGCTTCGAATTTTTCCACCAGTTCGAAATTATGGTAAGCCTTTTTATTGACCGCTACGGGGCCTTTGGATTCTGATTTTTTCTTATGTGTCGCCATTTGAGCTATGATAACGCCGTAGCGACCATAATGCAAGCTCACAGCTCAAATTCAATGTTTGCCTTTGCCAAGAATAAAGATTAACTGATGAATAAAGGCAGCGGCCAGCCAGACGGCAAAACTGACGCAAAGGACCAGCCAGATGTTAAACTGCTTCTTGAAACAAAGCCAGGCAGCGAAAAAAAACAAGATACTTGGAATAATGCCCAGCATCGCGGCCTTGCAATAGGTCGAAAGAATGACAGATAAATCAGGATGTTGGGTGTTATCCCAATAGATCCATAAAAGCACCAGGAGACCGGTCAGCGGCATCACCGCGATCAATCCCGCCAGAGCAGGGACCTTCTTGGCGATTTGAGAACAGAAAAGAATAATACTTAGACTGATTATCAGTTTGAGAATAAACCGCATCGGAACTTTTTTAATTATTTGAGAAGCCTTAAACAAACCGGATACCGATAGGCCTTGCCTTCACTGGCTTTTACCGCAGCGATAATGCAGAAAACAATATTCATCACCATCACCGCCATTAAAAGGAACGGGCCGATACACAATGTAATTAATAACACCGAAACGATCCAGGCAAGCATCACGGTGATTTGAAAATTCAAGGCTTCTTTTCCCTGGTCATCGACAAAGGGATCATCATCTTTTTTGATCAGCCAGACGATCAGCGGTCCCAAAAAACCCGTAAAAACCGCCAATAGGTGACACAGCATCGCAAGATTTTTTGAATCTTTATTCTCAGGCTGAACCGGCGGAGGAGTTTGTTCAGCCTGGTTTTCCATCGGCTGTTCTGTAGATTGCTGTTGGTTTTCAGGAGTCTGGTTATTTTCTTCCATAATGAATTCCTTTCACTTAACAGTAAAAGTATTTCTTTCAGAGGACGTTTCTATCAGGAATCGCTTGTTTGGGCAAGAATAAAATATATTCAGAATAAACAGAAAAAACGATTTAAGATTGCAGACCATCCTGAATATCGTTAAGTTATAACTTGATGATGGAACAGGAAATGGACATTGCGAAAAATGTGGGTATCGCCTTGGTCCTGACGACCTTTGCGGGACTTTCCACGGGTATCGGCAGCGCGATTGCCTATTTTATCAAAAAACCGAAAATGACCTTCCTTTGTTTTTCACTGGGACTCTCTGCAGGGGTTATGATCTACGTGTCTTTTATGGAAATGCTGCCCGATGCATTTGAAACGGTCGGCGATGTAACAGCGGTGCTGGTCTTTTTCGGAGGCATTGCCTTGATCGGCCTGATCGATCTACTTGTTCCCGAACCCGAAAATCCGCACAATTACGAGGGTATCGATCATCCCGCTGAAACTCGCGTCGACACGAAACTGATGCGGGCGGGCCTCTTTACCGCCCTGGCGATCGGGATTCATAATTTTCCCGAGGGCCTGGCAACCTTCGCCTCGACACTCAGTGACGTTAAAGTGGGAGTTTTTATCGCCATCGCGATCGCCATTCATAATATTCCCGAGGGTATCGCCGTTTCTGTCCCAATCTACTACGCAACGAAAAACAAAAACAAAGCGTTTATTTATTCTTTTCTTTCAGGCGTTTCCGAGCCGGCCGGGGCATTGCTGGGGTATTTGATATTAATGCCGTTTTTAACCGAAGCGCTGCTGGCCTGTACGCTGGCCTTTGTCGCGGGAATTATGATTTATATTTCCCTCGACGAACTATTGCCAATGGCCCATCGCTACGGCCACGGCCACCTCGTCATCATCGGCATCATCGTCGGCATGTTCATCATGGCCGCAAGCCTGCTCATGCTGTAAATCACTAAATGCTTAAATTTTGAATTATTGTTTCCTTGATTCGAGAATCTTTTGAACCATTTTAAGGTCTTTTTTCTTGTAACCTGTCATTTCGACCGGAGTCCCGATTTATCGGGACGCAGCGGAGAAATCTATTTATAGAAATTCCTTATTAATAGATCCCTCAACTCACTTCGTTCGCTCGGGATGACAAGAGCAGTATGGTGCCGACAATGACCCCGATAAAAACACATCAGAATCCGGACAAATTTTTGGATGTTAATCCAGCACCTTGATCTTCAGGTTCTTAAAGTAGATCGGGGCCTCGGCGTGTTTGCCCTGAAAGCCGATGAGACCTTTGGTGTCGAGTTTGGCTTTGGGTTTTCTGAGCCACTTCGGTATCTCGCTGCCGTCGGGGTTGGTCTTGGCGCTGGTGTACCGTGACATATCCATTGTATTGATCTGCTCGCCGTTGAGCATGACGTAGATCATCT
The DNA here is from genome assembly GCA_964571885.1 of uncultured Pirellulales bacterium. Taxonomy (GTDB): domain Bacteria; phylum Planctomycetota; class Phycisphaerae; order Sedimentisphaerales; family Anaerobacaceae; genus CAZNET01. Next base: position 3,910 of record CAZNET010000099.1, on the reverse strand, counting down.
TATCGACGCAGGTGATCGTCATCCTGTTCCAGTTGCCCGGCTTTTTGACCATTGATTTTGTCGGTGCCGAGTGGCCGAAGATCGCCCCGCAGTGCCAGGTCGGCGGCTGACTCGACCACTTCTCGGAGTAATCGTCGGCGATCTGAATTTCCACCGAATCGAACACCCAGTTTTTTGTATCGGCGCAATAAACGAATACGCCGCTGTTGGTGCCTTCGGCGGTTTTGAATTCCAGGTCGAGAATGAAATTATCGTAAATATCTTTGGTCCAGATGGCCTTGTCCTCGCTGGCGGTCAGTACGCCGTTCTCAAAGGTCCATACACTCTCGGGATACATGGCGTTTGACAGGTCGTCCTTGAAAAGGTCCTGCCAGCCTTCAGTCTCGGGATGCTTTTTCGGCGGCACCTGCACTTCTTCGCTGCACGAACAAAGCATAACGGCTATTGCACAAATAATCAGTGTACCTGCTAACTTTTTCATTTTTAACTCCTTAATTATCAGAAAATAGTAAAATTCCAATCGAACAGGACAAACCTTTAAGCCAAGATCTCGAAAAATAGTTTACTGTAATCAGGATAATCAATCAACAGCAAAGACATTTTGAAGAAATTAATTGATATTTTGATGATTTTATCTTATGGTCTGTTTTAATCATAATTTATGATAACAGACTATTTTTAAGGATTCGGCTATGAGCTCAAACAGAAACGTCCATACAGCACTTTTCGTATTTTCCATGATTGCATTATTATTCTTTGCCTCTCTGGGGTGCACCCGTCTTGAAGGCAAGGTATCTGTCGGGACCGCCGAGCAGCGGTGGCGGTCGCGAAAAAGTTTTCACGAGGATATGATCTATCCTTCCGACGCCGGCATTGCCAATGTCAAAGACTACGGCGCGAAGGGCGATGGTGTCACTGACGACACCGCGGCGATCCAGAGGGCATTGAATGAAAACATCGGCGGCACGACCTATCTGCCTGAAGGAACGTATCTTGTCAGCGGCCGGATCGAATGGCCCGAGAAATCACATTATCCGTCAATGGTCCTGCAGGGACGGAACACTTTTAAAACAATCATCAGATTAAAAGACAACTGTGACGGCTACCAGAATCCCCGGTCTCCGCGGGCGGTCGTCTGGACCCGTAAGATGGGCTCGGCGGACAACTTCAGGAATTATGTCAAGAATCTGACCATCGACACCGGCCAAGGCAATCCCGGCGCGGTCGGTCTGCAGTTCATGTCCAACAACAACGGCTCGGTCGCCGATGTCATCATCCGCTCGGGCGACGGCTCGGGACCGGTCGGTCTTGACCTGGCGTATAATAATATGAACGGCCCGTTACTGGTAAAGAGTGTCTATATCGCAGGCTTCGATATTGGAATTACAGCGAAGGGCGCGGTCAACAGTCTGACCTTCGAGCACGTGTTCCTGAAGGGCCAGAATAAATGCGGCCTGCTTAACAACGGCCAGCCGATCAGTTTCCGCGGTCTGGTCAGTCAAAATAAACAGTCGATTCCCGTTATTCGAAACCTCGGTGACAGCAGTTTTATGACACTGATCGACTCGACACTCATCGGCACGGAAAGCCAGGACAAGGAATCGACGGCGGCGATCATCAATGAAAACGGCATGTTCGTACGCAATGTCACCACCAAAGGCTACGATAAGGCGATCGTCAATACCTCCGGCCACAAGCAGGGACACTCCGGGCCTGTCATTACAGAATTCACATCGCATCCGGTATTGGCCGCCCGGCCCCAGGAGCAAAAGTCACTGAACCTTCCAATTAAGGAAACGCCTTATGTAAAATGGGAACAGGATTTCGACAACTGGGCCAATGTCCGGACCTACGGCGCATCGGCAGACGGGCGAAGAGGCAGCGATGACACCGAGGCGATCCAGAAAGCGATCGATTCGGGCAAAACCACACTGTATCTGCCGAAGGGACACTATAAGGTCGCCGGTACGATCGAAATTCGCGGCAAAATCGAGCGAATCGTCGGCTGCGAATCAAGTCTGTTTTTCAGAAAACAGCCGATACCATTGCTTAAACTTGTGGACAACCCCGGCTCGCCTGATGTGGTGGTGATCGAGCACTTGATCGTTGAACCCGGCAACGATTCGACCGCCTTTGACAACGCCTCGAGCAGAACCGTTGTCCTCAAGCACTGCAAAGCTTTCGGCGGGACCAGTACCGGTAAAGGTGAGATTTTTTACGAAGATGTGGTCGGCGGCAGGTTGCGGCAGTACTATTACCAGTCCGGCCAAAAAGTCTGGGCAAGACATATCAACACCGAGACACGAAACGATGTCACGCATCTGGTCAACGACGGCTCGCAGGTCTGGATACTGGGGCTGAAAACCGAAAATCCCGGTGTTCTCGTCGAAACGAAGAACGGTGGCGCAACCGAGGTCCTCGGCCATTTCGCCTACGGCGGCATGATGCAGGATACCTATAATAATTTCCCAATGTATTTGAACAATGAATCGTCCATATCGATCTCAATGGGAGGCGCCTTTTTCGGTACAAAGACACGACCCGACATTATTGTCGAAGACATCCAGAACGGCCAAAGCAAAAAACTGAAAAGAACAGATGTACCCAAACGTTCCGGCCTGGTCATGATGCCGTTGTACATCGGGAAAAAACAGTAAGTTCGTCGCTTGATTTACAGAATTCAATCCTTGTTGATCTGTTGAACTTTGGCTTCGTTTCTCAGCAGCCAGATAACGATACCCGTCAGCAGGCAAAAAGAAGTATCCGCATAAAATGGGATTGGATCCAGGCCGAGCCTGACGCCGTGAATGAGTAGAATCAAACCTTCGGCGAACAGCAGAATCCCTATGATCGGCACGGATGGTGCGAAGCGCTTTGGGGATAATGCGACGACGAACAGAAAAACGCCGATGCAGCTGAACGCCCCGGCGGTCATTCGCAGCCAGTAGTCCAGCATCGGATCGAACGCAAGCGCATCGGCACCGAGCCCCTGAAGCTGAGCTGCTGCCGAGTGCCACGAACAGAATACCCCGTAAACACTGATCCCCCACCCAAACGCGGCAGCGAACAAAACAATCCTTAACAATTTCAATTTCATCTCTATGATTTACTATAAATCATTTGCGTCATTTATATTTTTATATCGTTCTCTGGCGGCGAGAATTTCTTCCTCTATTGATGGATATGGCCCAAGGCTTATTATATCTTTGGCAAATTTTTCCATCTGTTCATGATTGAAGCCGCGTTTTTTGAGGTCATCTGAACACGCAAAACCAATATACCGCCATCTTTCCTGAGGTTCAATATGGTCCATGCTATACTTCAATACAACTGCAGCACCAGCGATATCTGCCAGCGTTTTCGGCTCATCATGTGTTGACCCCGGCGATGAACATCCTGAAAATAACAGAACGAGTCCTATTAGATAAATAAAGATATTTTTCATACTATTTCCGCAAAATAAACTTAGAATCTTGTAAATATTTATTTTCCCCTATTTTGTTAATTCGTTTTTTTCCAGACGGACCAGTACTTTGTGCTTACTACGAATTTAACGGTTAAATCTTCGGCCATTGCCTCATCCATTTTTTGTGCGATATCATCTTCAAAAACAGGATAGTCATGTTTAATTTCTTCAAGCCGAACTTTATCACCGCCGACGGCCGCTGCTTGCTGACACATTTCTTTATCAAGCGACAAATAATACGACGACAGTTCTTCAACATTTTCCGGGGCAATAGAATCCAGCACCGCTTGTGGATCCTGTTCGAATTGTTTCTTAGATACCGATAGTCCATGTATTGTCGGTTCGGATACAATCGTTCCGATTTTTAAGTAGCCTGCTTCGATTAACTCTAGAGGAGTTTCATTCGTAATGATTGCGGGAGTGTTTTTCTTGGAGTGTCGGTCG
>CAZNET010000098.1:2818-8298 GCA_964571885.1 uncultured Pirellulales bacterium | reverse complement strand
CTGCCTCGACAACCCGGCCCTCGACAATCGGGCCCGCATCCGAGAGATAATTTTCAGACGGAATATTGTCGTCGTCGATCTCCGCGATTATTTGAGCACCGGAACGAATCGCACTTAGATAACCGATGTTTTTACTGCAATAATGATTCCAGGGCAGCCGGCCAGCCAGTTTCGAAGCAAATGCCCGTTGTCGCTGAACAGAAAAAAATTCCGCATCGCCGTATCGCCACTCCGCGGGCGTCGCCGTGTCCGCAACCACCACGACTCGCCAATCGCTGAGTTCAGATAGTTTTCGTATCACCTCATTAGGCGGATGAATGGTCGTTACGATAATAAATTTGTCTTTGTTCATACCCATTTTTCAGGACCTTAAAGGTATATCGAACAAAGACCGCAGAAAAGGTGAAAATTTATTTGCGCGAACGGATCCATCGGTGCCACATATCCCGGTAAGCCGCTTCGAGATCCCGCGTAAAAGCTCTCGCGTGGCACAAACCCGATCTGGCAATTCTTGCTCGCATGGTCAGGCGAAGCTGCTCAAGAGAATCAATCCCCTTCGCCAAAGCGATTGCTTTCTGAACGTAAGCATCGGCATTGTTCGCAGCGAAAAACTCAAAACCGACTCTGCCAAGCAGGCTCAAACCCACCCTTGAAGCATGCGCCCTGCCAAAAAGTGATATCACCGGAACGCCCATCCATAACGCTTCGCACGTCGTCGTTGTCCCGTTATAAGGATAGGTATCCAGACCAATATCGACTTGATTGTAAAGATCAAGATGCTGCCGAGGCGTCTCCCAACCGTAGATATGAACTCTGTCTTTCGAAATATGCTGCTTCTCAAACAAAGATAAATAAAAATCCTTCACGGCGGCATCGCCGCCCGTCTTGAATTTCAGAATGAGGCGAGAATTCGGAATTGCCGCTAAAATTCGGGACCAGACTTCGATTGTCATGGGATTTATTTTACAAGGGTTATTGAACGAACCGAAAGTAATCGAACCGTTTTTCTTCGCGGGCAGTTCAGAAACAGTCGGAGCGAACTCCGCTGGCCGGTAACATAAAAAACCCTCCGGTAAATAATAAAGCTCCTCGCTGTAAAATTGCTGAGACCTTTCATCTTCCGCCGATCGTTCCGTCAGTCGATAATCGATCGCAGTAAGCCCCGTCGTGTTCGGATAACCGCAATAGGTCACCTGGATCGGTGCCGGCTTATACGCCATCGCCGTTAATCGGTTATCACCCGTATGGCCCGCCAGATCGACAAGGATATCGACCTCATCCGATTCGATACGTTCAACCAGCTCGGTATCGCTCATCGAATGGATATTATGAAAGAAATCAAATTTGCTGCTAAGCCGCGCAGTAACACCGTCCGGCACACTGACATTGCCGTAGCCTATGACCGTCACACGGTCCCGGTCATGGCCGTCCAGTATGGACTCAATAAAGTAGGATACTGAATTCATTCGAAATTCAGCAGAAAGATAACCGATCTTCAGTTTACGGTCCGGATCAGGAGTATTCCGGTGACAACGCTTTGCTTTTTCTGCCGGCGCATGGAGACGGGCCCATCTTTTATGCTCCTCGAAGATCGCTACCTGATCCAGCACCGGTAAATGATGAAGACGAAAAAGAAGATTCGAATGGGCCTGGGCATTGTGCGGCATCTTCTCGACCGCCGACCGTAAAAGGCTCACACCCTGCTCGATGTCACCCGTTTCGATCATGGCCCGCGCAAGATTCGCTGACAGTTCGGGATTGCCTCGGTCCAGTTCCACCGCACGCCGATGATAATCCACCCCTTCCGTTATCCTGCCCATTTGCTGACAAACGGTGCCAAGTTTATTGTAAACCGATGGATGTGTGCCGCTATCGAGTATCTTAAGATAATACTGTCGAGCCTTGGATAGCTGTCCAACAGAACAAAGCAAATGACCCAGTTCGAATATCTGATCTTTAAAAGATGGATTCTGAAAACAGAATTGGCGTATCCTTTCAACAGAAGCCTCATTCAATAAAGCACAGGCCTCTTCGACCTTGCCCTTTGCGAGATGACGGCGAACCTGGGTGAAATAATACACCAAATCATCGCCGGAAAATGACTGAGAACCGGAAATGCCTGTGCCTGAGTATCCTGTATCGGGGAAGTGTGATTGTAATAAGGTCTTTTCTGACATAACCTTAGAAACCGGTCCAAAAAACTACGCAAACGTGTTAAGCACAAACAACAAAACGGCTTTGGCCGAAAAACACATTCGCAAAAAATGAAACACTAAGTAGCGATCGCTTTCCAGCCCTGATTCAATTCCTCAAGCAGGGAAATGACTTCCTGGATCTTTTGGGCGTCCCGTTTAATATTGGCTTCAGAAAGATGACGGTTCATAAATAAATAAAGCGACCGAAGATTTCTGGCGATTTCTCCGCCGGACTCCATATCAAGAACTGTATTGAGTTCGCTGATAATATCCTGAGCCTTATTAATATATTTGCCTTTGGCCTCGAAATTACCGGCTTCAAGTTCTTTGATCGAAAGGCGTAGAAATCGAATTGCGCCGTCGTAAAGCATGACAATAAGACGGCCTTTACTTTGCGTGTTAACCGATGTTTCCTGGTAGGTATTGACTCCATTCATGATATCACTCCGTTTATTCACTACAGGCGATTACCTGTTCATCCTTTGTTCTCTGTCAGAGGCCTCATAACTCTGACGTTAACATTATGGGGAGATGACAAATCCGTCGCTGTCATCTCCCCCCAATCTTCTCAATTAAGATCAGATAGTCGCGGCGATTATCTGAGCAAGCTCAGTGCCATCTGAGGCATGGTGTTGGCCTGACCCAGCATAGAAACACCCGCCTGGGCAAGAACCTGGTTTCTCGTCATTTCAGCCATTTCCGTGGCAACATCAACGTCGGATACACGTGATTCTGCTGCCTGAAGGTTCTCGGACTGAATATTAAGCACTGATACGGTACCTTCGAGACGGTTCATCTTATAACCGAACTTGGCTCGAGCGGTATCCTTCGTATTGATCGCCGTATCAAGCCGCGAAAGAGCCGTTTTGGCACAACTGGTACCTTCGAGTGACAATGCTGTCAAATTCAAACCGCCCGAGGCACTGGTCATGTTCGAACCGACAATGTCAATCTTATCCGAGGTCAGTTCGCCAAAGTGAATCGATACCGTGTTGGTATTATTCAGCATTGAAATACCGTTAAACTTGGTTCCTGCAGCGATACGGTCGATTTCCTGACGCATTTCGTCGAATTCCTGGTCCATAATGTATCTCTGAGCAGAACTATACGATCCAGTGGCTGCCTGTTCTGCCAGCGACTGCATACGAACGAGCATATCGTCGATTGTCGCCATAGCACCTTCCATCGTCTGCAACATACTGATACCGTCCTGAGCGTTACGAGCACCCTGCTTGATAACCTGAATATCGGCTCGCATTAACTCACGAACAGCCAGACCGGCCGCGTCGTCTCGGGAACTGTTAATTCTGAGACCTGACGACAGCCTTTCGACCGACTTGGACAACGCATCATAGGTTGAACCCAAGTGTCGAGCAGCGTTTACTGCCATTAGGTTGTTCTTAATAGCTAACATTTAGTGACTCCTTAAAAAATACCCAACGATTTCAAATCCTTAATAACCTTTTGTAGTTTTCAAATAAACAAAACGTCCATACGACACGCTGCATAATTCAAGCGTGTCAACTCGCATTATCGACCAACTAAAGGCAGACTTAAGGGATTTATCCTTTGTAAATATGGGAAATTTACGGGACCTGTAAAATCCGAATTTATGACATTAATAGCAAACTATTTATCAGCAACTGATATAAATTTTTGTAAAATATTTTTTCTAAATTAACTTTTTTTCATTATGCTAAGAAAAAATATTTGCCCACTTTAATAAGTTATGGGAACCAAAGTCCCCCCATCAAAGATCTGTACAAGAATTAATGATTCGCTCAAAAAAACAAAAACCAGTAGAAAATCAACAGAAACTATGACCGCACAAGGACTTATTTGACGAAGATTCAATTAGGATAAATATGGATAATGGATCATTCAATAAACGCTTATTGGTATTCAACTGTCACGAAGCCTGGGTATACCAGCTTGGCTGCCTCGGGTATGATTTGGATATTATTGTAGGCTTGAAGGGACAGTATAAAAAAACCTGGGACCGGCAGATGCGTCCCGTTCCTCCGAATGCACGCCTGATTACGCTTGAACAGGCCTTAAAAACCGATCAGCAATATGACTGTATTATTGCGAACAATATGGCTGATCTTCTCGATGTCAAACTTCTTACCGGACCAAGAATCATTGTGATACATTCAACGATCGAAGGAAGGAAGATTGAAGAAAAATCAAATATCGAGCCCCGTCAGATGAAAAACGTCTTGCGCCAATACCTCGATATCGTCAGAGGCCACGCCGTGGCGGTGTCTTTGCTCAAGGGAAGATCGTGGAACTATACCGAAGATATTATTCCCTTCTGCGCAGATCCCGATGATTATTTGCCCTTTACAGGTCAAATTCCAAAAGGCCTGAGAATATCAAATTTCATTAAAAACAAAAAAACGATTCTTTTATGGGACTTCCAACAAGAGGCTTTGAAAGACTTGGATATAAAGCTTGTGGGCCACAATCCGGATATGCCGGATGTAAATGCCGCTGATAGTTGGGATCATCTAAAGAAAATGCTGCAGAGCCACCGTTTTTATATCCACACCGCGGATCCGTGTCTCGAAGACGGATATAACATGTCAACGATTGAAGCGATGGCCGCCGGATTGCCTGTCCTCGGCAACAAACATCCCGGCTCACCCATCATTCACGGCCATAGCGGTTTTTTAAGCGACGACACTCAAGAATTAAACCACTATGCGAAAATGCTGATTAAAGACCGCAACCTGGCCGTCAGAATGGGTAAAAATGCCCAGCAAACCGTAAGAGAACACTTCAGCGTCAAAAAATTCAGAAATGCTTTCATCAAAGCGATTGAAACCGCTCGTTTGAAATGGCAGAGCCTGCCTGCAGAAAAGCCAGTGTTTGTGAAAGATCAGTGAGTATTTTATTGACTTCCGCAACGCCGTTTCGCTCTTCCCGAAAAGCTAAGTGACGATACAGATCACCGGCGATCCATTTCCGGCCAAAATAAATGATATCCTGAAGTTTCAGTCGCTCAATCTCAGGATTTGAACAGCAAGATGAGGCTCCGCATTCATGAACCACCGCCGACTGTGAAACAAGCCATATCTCCCAGCCCCTGGCCCGGGCGGTAAAACTGTAATCACTGTCACTGGCGATGAATGTGTAATTACCGTCAAGAACCCCAATCTCCTGGATCATGGACTTTCGCAAAAGCATACACGCTCCGTTGGCCCAGATAATTTCCTGATTCTCACGGAAGTGATCCCGTGGACCGTGACAATGACGTCCGGTCGGAAACGAATCCAGACTGCC